>JAEDEB010000114.1 GCA_016293535.1 Bacteroidales bacterium
TGAGCAGGTATAATGACTTCAATCCCCTTCAGAGTTTCACTGAGACCAGAGAGATCGGTATCGCCGTAATGGTAAGGAATCAGTATCTTTGGGCGTATGAGTTCAGCTGCTTCCACACACTGGTCGACCGTCATCGTATATGGCTGATTCACAGGAAGGAAAGCAAGGTCGACATTGCCAAATCCCGACATCTCCCCTATTGGCTCGGTATCCCCTGCCACATATACACGGAACCCCTCGAAATCAAAGATATATCCATTGCCATTACCCTTCGGGTGGAACACGTCCCTGCCTGCGGTGGTGTTATATGCAGGGACAGCCAGGTAACTGATTCCTTCAGCCACGGACCCGGTATCTCCATTGGCGAGAACGCAGCCCCGTCCAAGGACGGCAACAGATTCGGCATTGCCATACAGCGAGGTATTCTGCGATGATAGCGTGTCTATCGCCTGCGGGCAGAGATGGTCAGGATGGGAGTGAGTTATGAATATGGCATCGGCCTTCCCGAATGCGGAATAATCAATCTTCATATCACCCATCTTTGTAACCGGATCCACTTGAATAACCTTGCCGCCATATTCGAAGGCAAGGGACCCGTGAAATACGCAGGCCACTCTCAGCGCTTTTCCGGAAGGGGTGTCAAACGTCAGACAGTTTTCAGGAAAGGCAATCTGATTGTTTCCGCAGGAGCACACAGCCAAGCCTGCAAGGGCAATAATAAAAGACTTGATCTTGTTCATGTTCTATCTGATTTGTTTTTGATTTCTGCAAAGATACTATCTATATCGCTGGCAAAGGGAGTTTTTTTCTGTTTGGGAGCAGAAAATATTATTATCTTCATCGCGATTTTGAAGATTTCTCAATATAGTTATGAATCGTACGTCATCTTTTGTTGCATTTGTCGCAATCGTCATCTCATCAGTCCTTTCCTGTCAGAAGGGACCCGAAGAAATAGAGGAAAAGGTGGGTGCCTTTACCGGCGAAGCGACACACATCTCCTGCCGCAGCGCAAGGCTTTCCGGAAAGGTTGCTCTGTCTCAAACTACATCAGACAACTTCAGTTTCGGGGTGTTGTATTCGACTTCCTCCGATGTTCTTCCCGATGATGCTACCCGGCAAGAAGCAACAGAAGTCGACGCCCAAATGAGTTTCACTGTCGATACCGGGGTGCTTGAACCGGAAACCACATATTATTACAGGAGTTATATCATCCAGAACGATGAGGTGGAATACGGCGAGACTAAATCGTTCAAGACTTTGGCTTTGAGCAGTATGATACAGACTCTCGATGCTGACAATATCAATCCCAAAGATGCCACGCTCAATGCGATGCTTGACCTGACAGACTGCAATTACAGCAGCCTCGAGTATGGTTTCGAACTTACTCCGGAAGGCGGTCAGACTGAAACTCTTATAGCAAACAACCTTTCAGCCAAGGCTTTCTCATATCTTGACGAGAATCTTTCCCATAATACCGGATATTCTTTTTTCGCCTATGTGAAGCTTGACGGAATTCCGTACAAGGCTGAGCCGAAGACCTTCACCACAGCTTCCATCCAGGCTTCCGTGACTGCTGAGGTCTCCGATATCAAATGTATTTCAGCAACAATCTCCGGCCGTCTGGACGTGCAGTCGGAGGGCAGTTTCAGCAACTCAGCTGTGTTATATTACAGTTCATCCGAGAGCACATTGGAGGGTCTGGAATCCAATGGTGCCAGTAGGAATGTATACATAAAAGAAGATGGGTCTTATAGTGCGGTTCTCTCTTCATTGTCTTCTTCCACTTCGTACAATTTCGTTGTCGTCGCCAAGGTAGATGACGTGGAGTTCGTATCGGCAATAGGCAATTTCTCGACACTTACGTTTCCTATACCATCATCAGTGGATCTCGGCTTGTCTGTGAAGTGGGCCTCAGCCAATCTCGGCGCATCGACTCCGACGGAGTACGGCGGCTATTATCAATGGGCCGGAATAGAGGATATTTCCAAAATGAGTATGAAGCTTAACTGGAGCAACTGTCCTTATCATACCGGCTCTGACTACACCTCGGGTTGGACGAAGTACAATACAAAATCGTCATACGGTACCGTAGATAACAGGACAGTTCTCGAGGCTATGGATGATGCTGTATCAGCCAATGTCGGCGGGAATTGGCGTATGCCAACGATTGATGAATGGAATGAGTTGCTTAATACTGTCAATTGTTCCTGGACCTGGACGACCATAGATGGCGTCAACGGTTACAGGGTCCAGTCAAAAAAATCCGGATATACGGACAATTGGATATTCCTTCCAGCCGCCGGTTATCGGACCGGAGAGTTCTTGTCCTACGGGGGCAGTTATGGCTACTATTGGTCTTCGTCCCTCAATACCGCCACTACGGCCAGCGCTTTCAACATAATCCTGAAGCCAAATGACTTTAGCGTGGACAATTACAATCGTTACTGCGGCCAATCCATCCGTCCTGTCATGGAGTAAGTGATAAGGAAACAGATTCTTTCCTGAACGGATTTTCTGGTTATATCTGCCTTGAAATTGATGTCATAGCCGTGGAACGTCCCCTTGTTCTCCAGAAGGACAGCGTGGCTGCAACCATCGCTCAGAGCTTTATAGATCATGACTCCTTCATCATGGAGACAGTCGAACTCCTCGACTTCCACAAAGATATGACTCAGGTCGAATTCCGCGTGACGCTCGAGGGGTGAACTGTATTCCTGCCCTGCCAGATACCA
>JAEDEB010000055.1 GCA_016293535.1 Bacteroidales bacterium
GGCGCTTCCACCCCTGGGTGTTCTCAGGCGCCGTTTCCGAAATTCAGGGCACTCCTGCTGAGGGTGACCTTGTTGCCGTACATTCTGCCGACGGGACTTTCCTTGCGGCAGGACATTATCAGATAGGCTCGATTGCCGTCAGGGTTCTCAGTTTTTCAGAAGAGGCCCTGCGTCCGGATTTCTATGAAAAAAGGATAGGGGAGGCTCTGGGACTCAGGCGTGCCCTCGGTCTTGCCGGAGGGGAAGAAGATCCGCGAAAGACGGACTGCTACCGCCTTGTCCATGGGGAAGGGGACGGTCTTCCGGGGCTGATTGTGGACTATTATGACGGAGTTTGCGTGATTCAGGCCCATTCCGTCGGAATGTTCAGGGCCAAGATGAGGATATGCGAGGCTCTAAAGACAGTCTACGGCCCATCCCTGAAGGCCGTCTACGACAAGAGTTCGGGGACGGCTCCTTTCAAGGCGGGACTGGATCTTGTGGACGGATACCTGTACAGGACTCCGGATTTCAACGACGATGAACAGACTGTCAGGGAGAACGGCCACCGGTTCTATGTAAATTGGACAAGCGGACAGAAAACTGGTTTCTTCCTGGATCAGAGGGAGAATCGTGCGCTTGTTGAAAGATATGCTGCAGGTCGCGAGGTCCTGAACCTGTTCTGTTATACAGGCGGATTCTCGATTTATGCACTCGCAGGCGGTGCGAAGCACGTCGATTCTGTCGACTGTTCCCGCAAGGCTATGGACATGGTGGACAGGAACGTGGCTCTGAACGGATTCTCCTCCGCGCAGCACAGGAGTTTATGTTGCGACGCCATTGACTTCGTGAAGGATGCACCCGAAGGGAAATACGATTTGATAATAGTTGACCCTCCGGCATTCGCGAAGCACAGGGGAGTGCTGAAAAATGCACTCAGGGCATATCAGAGGCTCAACGCTGCAGCGATTTCGAAGGTCGCTCCGGGCGGTCTTGTGTTCACCTACAGCTGCTCACAGGTCGTGGACAAGGAGGCTTTCGCACTCGCAGTGTTCTCTGCGGCCGCACAGACAGGCAGGAAGGTCAGAATTCTCGACAGGCTCTGCCAGCCGGCAGACCACGCCGTAAATATCTATCATCCCGAGGGGGAATATCTTAAGGGCCTACTCCTTTATGTTGAATAGTTTGTAAACCACAACGTTACTGAAACTAAATATGAAATTCACGCCGACCAAGTACCAACTTAAGAATGTAGTGGACGGTCACATCTTTTCCGATTGCGGATGGACTTTGGCTGATCCCGATTCGCCGTCAATGTCCCTTGTAAGGGCTGTGTACAAGCAAAAGAAGTTTTCGCCGAGGGAGGACCTCGACGGAATCTATCGATATGCCGAATGGCTTCCGGTAAGCAGGGTGCTCAAGAAATCCTGTGCACCAGTTACTTACAAGAGCAAGGGTCTTGCAAAGCATCTTGGCCTTGAGAACCTCTATATCACATTCTCCGGCTACAATCCGAAAATTGGAGCGAAGATGGAAACCTGCTCCTTCAAGGAGACCGAGGCTTTCTCCGTATGCGGACGTCTTCCGAAGGACAGTGACCAGGTTCTCGTGGTGCAGTCGGCCGGCAACACGGCCCGTGCCTTTGCCCAGGTGTGCTCAGACAACAATATTCCCATCGTCATTTGCGTGCCTGTGGACAATTACCACGACCTATGGTTCAGAAAAAAGCTCAACAGTTGTGTGAAGATGCTTGCAACTCCTGCCGGATCAGACTATTACGATGCGATAATGCTTGGCGACAAGATTTGCCAGAGTCCTCGTTTCTTCGCTGAGGGCGGCGCCAAGAACGTTGCCCGCAGGGATGGTATGGGCACTACGCTGCTCAGCGCCGTAGAGGTTATAGGCAGGATTCCGGATGCATATTTCCAGGCTGTGGGAAGCGGGACCGGCGCCATCGCAGTATGGGAGAACAATCTCCGCCTTATCGAGGACGGACGCTTCGGTTCCCACAAGATGAAACTTTTCGTTTCGCAGAACTCTCCGTTCACACTTATCTATGATTCATGGAAGGCGCATTCCCGCGAACTTGTGAGCCTTACTCCTGAACAGTCCAGAAGGGATGCGGAAGTGATACTCGCAAAGGTTCTTTCAAACAGAAAACCGCCTTACAGCATACAGGGAGGCCTTTTCGATGCTCTTGAGGACACCGGAGGAGACGTTTTCAAGGTTTGCAATGATGACATAGTAAGGTGGATGCTGATGTACAGGAATCTTGAGGGATACGACATCTTCCCTGCAGCCGCCACTGCCGTCGCAAGCCTCAGCCAGGCCGTGGAGAACGGTCAGGTCAAGAAGGACGAGGTCATTATGCTCAACATAACCGGCGGCGGAAGCCTTGCTGCCCAGAGCCGCGGTTATTTTGTCAAGGAACCTGACCTTATCATTGATCCGGAACTTCCTGCTGAAGAAATCATCAGTATGGTGGAAAGCCTTTTCGACAACCAGCCGGGTCTGTTCGGGGGCAATAAAGAAGCCCGTCAGGAAGCGAGGGCGAAACGAGTTGCCCGCCGCAATGCCAGTTGCAAATCCACCGGCAAATCCCAAAAGTAGCTTGGCTGGACTAAAAAAAGAAGGATGACTGGGTTTCTTCAGTCATCCTTCTTTTTTATCTGGCACCTCCGCCGAAGCCGCCTCCTGAGAAGCCTCCTCCGCCTCCTATGGACGAGAATCCTCCTCCGCCTGTGGTGCTTTGTGCCGACAGGTATGAGGCGTTGGTGTTTGTGATGGCGTCAGACAGGGATACTGCCTGGTAAAGGACGCCTGATAACATCCTGTGCTCGTATGGCATGAGCTCGTCGAAAGCCTGAGGATTGACGTCCTTGAGTTCCTTTGCCACCTTGTCAGCAATCCCGAAAAGTGCGGCGAACACGAGATAATCCTTCCACAGTATCACCTCGCTGCTGCTCCTTTCGTTTGATAAAGTGTTGTCACTGAGGAACTTCTTGAGTCCTATCAAGGTTCTTCCGCTGGCCTTTGACTCCTCGGTGTGGCGTCCGCTGACAAGGTAGCCGCCATTGATGAGACTCTGTCTTCCCTGGCCGTTGAGCCCGCTTACCCAGTTGTGGACGCGCTCCTTATGGCGCTTGGACCATCTGCCGAATTCGCGGTTCTGGAGTACCATATCCTCTCCGCTGGCCTCTTTCATCATGTCATAAAGCTCTCTGACAGCTTCAGCACCCTCTTCAGGTCTCGTGCCGAAGCACAGCTCTACCTTGGAACTGTCCGGCTCCTTTATCACGCTAAGGTTGCCGTCATTTATCATCCTCAGTATCATTGCTGCAGCTATCTTGTTTCCAGTGTCGGCCTTGCCGATTTTTTCCAGAGCATATTCGGAGCAGAGAAGGTCTCCACCGAAAGGTATGTCCCTCGACCATGGAATCTCCTTTATTGAAGTGACTCCCAGCACCTCCATAAGGGTCCGTCTCCGTATGTGTGCCAAAAGCCATATTCCGGCGCCAAGGAAAGAAAGGCAAGCTGCAATCATGATCCAGCCAGCCGTCTCTTCCGAATCGGAATCTTCCCAGTCTGAGCCCTCCATAGCTGTATCAAGTACTTCCTCGAAACTGCGCGACTGTACGCTCGGGGAGTGGAATGCACCTTTGTCCATGCGGACAAGGGCAATCATCGAACTCGTCCTGCGGAAATTTTCGCTGCTTTCGAAGATCAGGGACCCGTCCCCGGAGAATTCAGCTGTTCCCTCGTATCCGAAGCCCCAAACTCTTGACACTTCAGGCTCGAATGCCATGCATGGGGATGATATCGTGAGCTTTACGTGTTCGGGCGAAGGGGAGATTCCCGGCGATACGAACTGCATGTGGACCATATCGCAGTCGTCCAGGGACTTCACTATGTTGGACATGAGATAGTTAACAGTGAATTCGTGCCGGCCGTGGCTGCCCAGACCCCAGCATAGCTCGCATCCGTCCCTCTTGCTCACGATTCCGCAGCGGAAGGCCTTCTCCTCCAGGCCTCTGTCCATGTCCCATTCACCCTCAAAGATGAATTTCCGTCCGTTTTCGGTGACGGAAAGCCCGCTGATCTCTATGTCGCCGAGATTGGAGCGGACGAGGTACCATTCGGTTCCTTCCCATATATCCACATCCCAGCGTTCGCATATCTGCGCGGACCCGTCGGCATTGAGCACTACGTTGATGTCCAGGTCTTTAACCTCGCTGGCGCGTGTATTTGCGGATACGGCGACCATCATGGCCGCCGTTATCATTGACAGTGTGCGTGTCTTCATCAGATTTTCATGGAAGGCATTTCTGTCTTTTCCTGAGAAACCTCGAGATATTCCCTCTCGGTGAAGTGGAGCATATTTGCCACAAAGTTTGACGGAATCTGACGGATGAGTCTGTTGAAGCTCGTTACGTTGTCGTTGTAGACCATTCTGCTCGTCCTTACCTGATTCTCATAGACGTTGACGCTGTCCATCGTCTTCAGATAGGTTTCATTGGCCTTGAGCTGCGGATACTGCTCGACAACAACGTCTATGGACCTCATTGCGGTCTCTATCATCTTCTCCTGCTCTTCCACATCCTTTACGCTGCTGTTTCCGGTAACCTTCTTCCTCATTGCGATGATGTCGCGCAGGGTGTTGTATTCGTGCTCGTTATAGGATTTTGTAAGTTCTGCCAGGGCTGTGAGGGCATCCCAACGGCTGGCCTGCTGCACTCCTATCTGGCTGAGGGCGTTCTTGCAGAATTCGTCACGTTTGATGAGGTTTCTCTGTACCGAGATGAACCAAGCCGCCATGATTGCGACTATGGCGATGATGATGATTGCTATCATAATTCTTCTCAAGTTTAGCAAGTTGATAATTATCTGTTATTCTTTGGCAAAGTTATGAATATTGATAATATTTCCTAATTTTGCCCGCCTTGTGCGCAGTGCGCGGCCAGGCTGCATTGTTGTGACAAAAATGGATGTCTATGAAATACGAACTTGTGATATTTGATCTTGACGGGACCCTTGTCGATACTATCGAGGATCTGGGGACCGCAGTTAATTATGCCCTGTCTCTCAGGAAATTGCCGGAACATACGATGGAAGAATACCGGGGTATGGTCGGACACGGCGTCCGAAATCTTGTGGAGGTGGCACTGCCGGAACAGCAGCGCGATTCTGCCACCGTGGATTCGTGCCTTGCGGATTTTCTCACATATTACAAGGCCCATATAGACGTCAATACCCGTCCTTATGACGGTATGCAGGATCTGTTGTCACGTCTGTCCTCGGAGGGGGCGAAACTCGCCGTCGCTTCAAACAAGTTTCAGGAAGGAACTGAAACAATAGTCGGTAAGTTCTTCGGCAATATACCTTTTGTGGCCATTTGCGGAAACAGGGAGGGATTCCCGCTCAAGCCTGATCCTGAGCTGGTTGAACATATTGTGGCTTGTGCATTTCCCGGAGAAACGGCCTCTGGTCACAGCGTTGTGCTGATCGGGGATTCGGATACGGATATGAAGACGGCTGCCAACGCCTCTATTCCGGCCGTTGCCGTAACCTGGGGCTTCCGCAGCGTGGATGAACTCAAGGCTGCGGGTGCATCGGTCTTCGCCGGCAGCGCCGCGGAGCTTGCCACCAGGCTCGGTTTGTGATTCCTTGCCTGTGATTCGAAGCTGAATCTTGAAAAATCAGGCGATTCTAAACAGAAAATTAAAATTTTAAAAATCCACCAAATCATTGGTTATTAATGATTTGGTGGATTTTACGAAAAAATTTTACAAAAATCTTTTTAAAAAATTTGCAAAACAAAATATTTGTCGTACCTTTGCATCGGTTGGTAAGGCGAAAAGTTCTTTCAAGCCTCAACTGATTGGTTATTAGTTTTAGTGTTATTAATTATGTGGTTAGTATGAGGTGCCCCGCGTGACGCGGCGCAGCTCATTTTTTTTGTCAATAGGCGAGGAAACGCTTGATGGCGCTGTAGACAAGATGAACAGGCAGCCCCATCACTGTGTAGAATGAGCCCTCGATGCCGGTGATGGCGGCATAACCTATCCATTCCTGGACGCCATAGGCTCCGGCCTTGTCAAAAGGCTTGTAATTCTCTATGTAATAGTTGATTTCTTCCTCCCTGAGTTCTTTAAAGCGAACCTTGGTGGAGTCACTGAAGCTCTCTTCGTGTCCCTTGCCGTCCCTCACGGTCACCGCCGTGATGACCTCGTGAGTCCTTCCGGACAGTTCCCTCAGCATTTCGGCCGCCTCTTCAGGAGAGTGAGGCTTGCCGAGTATCAGCGTATCCCTCAGGACCATAGTGTCGGAGGTCACGAGAATCTCATTCTCCTCCAATTCTCTCCAGAAACCGTGTGACTTGCCCCTTGACATCAGAATGGGGACATCCTTGTGCGGGGTTGCGGGATCCCAGCTCTCGGTGAAATTGTTTTTGGTGTCGACTGTGAAGCTGATGTCGAGTCCGGCCATCAGTTCCCTTCTCCTTGGCGATGCGCTCGCCAGGATTATCCTTTTGTTGCCAAGATCCATTCAGAAATTCCTTTCAAAGTAATTGCCGTGCTCGAGCCCCCATCTTCCCTGGAAGGCGAGCACCATTTTGAGCGCATGTCTCATGCACTGTCGGCCACCGCCTTCAGGAGTGACGAAGTCCACGATTTCCCTGACCTCTTCGCAGGCGTCGGCCGGGGCGACGGAGAATCCGCAAGCCTGCAGGACAGGGATGTCCGGAATATCGTCGCCAATATACATAACCTGGTCCGCGGAAAGTCCGTGTCTTAAGCAGAAATCATTGAAATCCAGAATTTTGCGATGTGAATGGAGATAGATATCTTCCTCCTCCACGCCGCATATCGCCATGCGCTTGCGTATGCTCAGAGAGCGTCCTCCCGTGATGCATCCGAGTATATATCCGTTGGATGCCGCCATCCTCATCGCAAATGCGTCCTTGGCATCGAACTGTCTGTATAGTTCGCCGTTGTCGACTGCCAGTATGCGTCCGTCGGTGAGCACACCGTCCACATCGAAGCAGATCGCCCGTATTCTGCCTAACTTGTCTTCGTACATTGGCTTGTCCTTATGATTTCGTTCCGTTTCCGAAACCGCCTCCCATATTGAATGTTCCGTTCCCGGGAATTTTCGGGGTTATGGGCCCGAAATTCTTTTCGTAGGCCTCGATATTGTCGCGCAGGGCGTTCAGGAGGTTCTTCACATTTACGGGAGACATTATCACGCGGCTTCCCAGCAGGGCTTTCTGCAATCCTGGGAGCATGGACGCGAAATCAAGTATGAATTCGTTCTGACTGTGGGTGATGATTGCGAGGTTCGAATAGGTTCCTCCTGCATTTTCCGGCCTGATTTCAATGCCGATTTTCTGCTTCTCTTCGTTCATTGTCTGAATTGATTTACTGAAAATTCCGGTCGCGGCGCACGGGGCCCGTCCTTGCTGCAAAATTAGCAATAATTTCTTATCTTTGCACGATATCCCCGCGTGCGGACTGTGCGCATGGACCTGCTCCGGTATGCGAGGAATGGATGTGAATGATAATCAATTGAACTATATATGTTAGACGCAAAGTACAATCCATCGTCAGTAGAGGACAAATGGTATGCTTATTGGCTGGAACACAAGTTCTTCCACTCCGAACCAGATGAAAGGGAACCATATACGATAGTCATTCCGCCTCCGAATGTGACGGGAATTCTCCATATGGGCCATGTGCTCAACAATACGCTGAACGACGTCCTCATCCGCAAGGCGCGCATGGACGGCAAGAATGCCTGCTGGGTACCGGGTACCGACCACGCGTCGATTGCGACTGAAAACAAGGTGGTGGCGAAACTCAAGGGTATGGGCATCAACAAAGAGGACCTCACCCGCGAGGAATTCCTGAAGTATGCGTGGGAATGGAAGGAGGAGCATGGCGGAATCATACTCCAGCAGCTTCGCAAGCTCGGAGCGTCCTGCGATTGGGACAGGACCCGATTCACGATGGAACCGGAACTTTCCGATGCGGTCATCAGGACCTTTGTCCATTTTTATAAAAAGGGCTGGATTTACAGGGGTGTCCGTATGGTCAACTGGGATCCGGAAGGACATACCGCCGTCAGCGACGACGAGGTCATCCACAAAGATACCCCGAGCAAGTTCTATCATATGAGGTATTTCCTCAGCGACGGCAACGGAAATCCGACCGAAAAGTACATAATCGTGGCGACCACCCGTCCCGAGACCATAATGGCCGATGCGGCGATATGCGTCAACCCGAATGATGAAAGACATCACTGGATGCGCGGACGCAAGGTGCTCATTCCTCTGATTAACAAGGAGATACCTATTATCGAGGACGACTATGTCGAGATGGACTTCGGAACCGGCTGCCTGAAGGTTACCCCGGCTCACGATGCCCACGACTACGAGATCGGACTCCGCCACAATCTTCCTGTCATCGACATAATCGACGATCACGGACGTCTCAACGAGGCTGCGCAGATTCTCATCGGAGAGGACCGTTTCGTTGCGAGGAAGAAGATAGTCAAGATGCTCGAGGAAGCAGGAAACATTGAAAAGATTGAAGATTATGTTTCTCCTGTGGGCTATTCGGAGCGTACTGATGCGGTTATCGAGCCGCGCCTTTCCGCCCAGTGGTTCCTCAAGATGAGGGAGCTCGCAGACGGAGCCCTCGAGAGTGTCGAATCCGGCAAGGTAAAACTGATCCCGGACAAGTACAGGAATACCTATCGTCACTGGATGGAAAATGTAAGAGACTGGTGCATAAGTCGTCAACTCTGGTGGGGACAGCAGATTCCGGCTTACTATCTTCCTGATGGACAGGTTGTTGTAGAGGTTAACCGAGAGGAAGCCCTCAAGGCTGCACGGCAGATTTGCCCGGATTGCACGGATGCTGATCTCAAGCAGGATCCTGATGTCCTTGACACCTGGTTCTCGAGCTGGCTCTGGCCTATCTCCGTCTTTGACCCTCAGATGCCCGGTGATACGGGACACAAAGCCAACGCCGACCTCGCATACTATTATCCTACCAACGATCTCGTTACAGGACCTGACATATTGTTCTTCTGGGTTGCGAGGATGATTATGGCTGGAAATGAGTTCATGAATGACATTCCTTTCCACAACGTATATCTTACCGGAATAGTCCGCGACAAGCTTGGACGCAAGATGAGCAAGACTCTCGGCAATTCACCGAATCCTCTGGACCTCATCGACAAGTACGGAGCGGATGCAGTGCGGCTCGGAATGCTCCTTTGCTCTTCTGCAGGTTCTGACATACTCTATGATGAGAGCCAGGTGGAGCAGGGCAGGAATTTCTGCAACAAGATATGGAACTCCTACCGTCTTCTTTCAGGATGGCAGGTTGACGGGGATGCAGTGCAGCCTGCAGCTGCCGAGGCGGCTACAAGATGGTTCGCGAGCAAGTTGAACCAGACAGTGGAGGCTGTGGAGGATCATTTCTCCAAGTTCCGCATTTCAGATGCGCTGATGGCCGTTTACAAACTTTTCTGGGACGACTATTGCGCCTGGTATCTCGAAGCGGTGAAGCCGGCATACGGAGCAGGTATTGACAGGAAGAGCTATGAAGCAACTCTCTCTTTCTTCGATGCTCTCCTCAGAATGATTCATCCGATAATGCCTTTCATTACTGAGGAACTTTGGCAGAATATGGCTCCTCGTAAAGAAGGTGAGACTATTATGAATCAGCGCTATCCTATTGCAGGAGAATATGATGAAGCCTTTATCTCAAGTTTCGCTACAGCATGTGAGGCGGTTGCTGGCATTCGCAGCCTGCGTCAGGAGAAGGGGCTGTCGCCAAAGGAGATCCTCAGCGTCAAGGCGGATGCGGGCTTCCCTTGCGAAGTGGCTGCGGTAGTGGAGAAGCTTGCCAATGTGAAGTTTGACGATACTGTTTCCGAAGGAGCTGGAGTCACGGTGATGGCAGGTACAAGCAAAGTGTTTGTTGCTCTTGAAGGCCTGGTCAATGTGGCTGAGGAGATAGAGAAGCTTGAAAAGGAACTTGCTTACTGTCAAGGATTTCTCGCATCTGTACGGAAGAAACTCTCTAATGAGAGGTTCGTTTCGGGGGCTCCTGAGGCAGTGGTTGCAAACGAGAGGAAAAAGGAGTCTGACACACTTGCAAAGATAGAGACGATAGAGGCTTCTCTGAAGTCGCTGAAATAGCTGCCCTTAATTGCTTTATTACAATAGATATTTCATTCTAAACAATTAATATTATGAACCTTACAATTTTTCCTCTCGTTATTGCCGGATGGCAGTGGGTTGCCATCGTGCTGGTAGTTCTCCTTCTTTTCGGAGGCAAGAAGATTCCTGAGCTGATGAGGGGACTCGGAAAAGGGCTCAAGGAGTTCAAGAGCGGAATGAAGGAAGCTGAAGGCGAGATAAACGACATCAAGAAGGAAATAGAAACTGACGAGACCAAGAAGAACGACTGAAGGTGATGGGTGAGAAGTCCGGCAAACAGACGGTTGAGAAGGAAATGTCCTTTTGGGACCATCTGGAAGAACTCAGGTGGATGATTTTCCGCTCTCTGGGGGCGATAGTCATATTCGCAGTCGTACTGTTCTGCTTCAAGGATTTCCTTTTCGGGATAGTTCTCGGACCTACCCGTCCAGATTTCTTTCTATACCGCTGGCTGGGAATGGATACAGGCCTGACAATCATCAATACCCAGGTCTCATCCCAGTTCATGGTACATATGAAAGTCAGTCTGATGGCGGGACTTCTTATTGCCTTTCCCTACGTCATATTCGAACTCTGGCGTTTCATCGCTCCTGCGCTCTATCAGAAGGAAAAGAAGGGAGTGAGGCTGGCCTTCCTCTTTGCCTCCTTCCTTTTCTACCTTGGACTTTGCGTGGGTTATGTGATGGTTTTGCCGCTGATGGTCAATTTCTTCAGTTCATATTCTGTCAGCCCGGACGTTACCAATATGATAAGCCTCGACTCCTATATGTCGACCTTCATGTCTTCCGTGCTGCTGTTCGGACTTGTCTTCGAATTCCCGGCCGTAGTTGCCGTACTTTCGAGGATGGATCTTCTTTACAAGGATACACTGAAGAAGGGCTGGCGTTATGCCGTACTTGTTTCCGTAGTTCTTGCGGCAATCATTACGCCGTCCGGCGACCTAGTGTCGCTGAGCATAGTGACCTTACCGTTGATTCTGCTTTATTTCGGGAGCATTCTGCTCTGCAAAAGCAGGCCTGAAGAGGAGAGTGTACAATGATATCGATAAACTCACTGACGGTTTCATTCGGAGGGTTTACCTTATTGAATGACATTAATTTCCATATCAGCGAGTCCGACAGGATCGGCCTCGTCGGGAAGAATGGTGCCGGCAAGTCTACGATACTGAAACTCATTTGCGGACTTCAGACACCGACATCCGGCAAGGTGGCGGTTCCCAATGGAATACGCATAGGATATCTTCCACAGATTATGGAACACCATCGCGGGCGTTCCGTTCTTGACGAAGCAATGACTGCCTTCGCCGAGATTTCAGGTATGGAAAAGGAACTTGAAAAGATATCCTCTGAACTGGCTGAACGTACTGATTATGAATCTGATGAGTATCAGCAATTGATTATCCGCATGAACGAGGTCAACGACCGTCTTTCGTATAGCCAGACCGATTCTCCACTGGTCCTGGCTCAGCGGACTCTGATGGGACTCGGCTTCAGGTTCGATGAACTGGACAGACCGACGGAGACATTCTCACAGGGCTGGAACATGAGGATAGAGCTGGCTAAGATTCTGCTTGGCCGTCCTGACGTGCTGCTGCTTGACGAGCCGACGAACCACCTTGACATAGAGTCGATAGAGTGGCTTGAAGGCTATCTCAAGGATTTCAAGGGTTCATTGGTCCTTATATCGCACGACAGGAAATTCCTCGACAATGTCACCAACCGTACGGTCGAGATTATGCTCGGCCATATTCACGATTACAAGGTCCCATATAGCAAGTACCTGGAACTCAGGGATGAACGTCTTCAGCAGCAGAGGGCGGCCTTTGAGAACCAGCAGAGGATGATACAGAAGACTGAAGAGTTCATCGAGAAGTTCCGCTACAAACCGACCAAGTCCAATCAGGTCCAGTCGAGAATAAAGGCTCTGGAGAAGGTCGAGCGAATAGAGGTTGACTTGGTGGACAAGTCAGCGCTGTCAGTCAAGTTCCCTCCCGCTCCGCGTTCGGGAGATGTGGTGTTCAAGGCTACCGGGCTGAAGGTTGGCTATGGGCAGAAGGTGGTGTTCTCCGATGCTGACATAGAGGTGCGCAGAGGAGAGAAAATCGCTCTGGTCGGTCGTAACGGAGAGGGCAAGACTACTCTTATGCGCGTCATAATGAGGGAGTTGGAGCCTATGGCAGGGGAGGCTCGCGTGGGATACAACGTGGCAGTGGGCTATTATGCCCAGAACCAGGAAGATGTGCTCGACATGCAGGATACCGTATACGGGACACTTGATCGAATAGCGGTAGGTGATATCAGGACAAAACTCAGGGACATACTTGCCGCCTTCCTTTTCAAGGGTGAAGACATTGACAAGAAGGTGGCGGTGCTCAGCGGTGGCGAGAGGGCGAGGCTGGCTATGGCGAAACTGATGCTCAAGCCCTACAACCTTCTTGCGCTCGACGAGCCCACAAACCACATGGACATACTTTCCAAAGACCTGCTCAAACAGGCTCTCAAGAAATATGACGGCACCGTAATAGTGGTTTCCCACGACAGGGATTTTCTTGACGGACTCGTGGATAAGGTTTATGAATTCCGCGACGGCAAGGTGATGGAACATCTTGGCGGAGTCAGGGAATTCCTCGAGAAGAGTAAAATCGAAAGTCTGAATGAGCTTGAGAGGCATTTCGGCAAGGTTCAGAAACCAGTGGAAGTGCAGGAGAAGAAGGAGATAGCCCAGAAGGAGTATGCAGTCAAGAAGCATCTGAGCAAGGAGGAAAAGAAAATCAAGAACCGCATAGATTTCCTGGAGAAGGAGATAGAGAAGCTTGAAGCAAAGCAGAAGGAACTTGAGGCCGTGCTCGGAAATCCGGGTCAGGGTGATGACATCATTGAACTCACAAGGACTTATCTCGAGAACAAGCGGGAACTCGACTCAAAGACTGACGAATGGGCCGAGCTTTCAGAGAAACTTGATTTATAATTCAGTTACACATTGTATGGAAGAAAAGAAAATGCAGTACCTTTTTGGGATGCATCCTGTCATCGAGGCTCTCAAGGCGGGAAAGAAAATTGATAAAGTGCTTCTGAAACAAGGACTTGAGGGGCCTCAATTCAGGGAATTGTCCGCGCTTCTCGGAGAGCAGGGTATCCCGTACCAGTATGTGCCTGTGGAGAAACTCAACAGGGCTGTTCGCGGAGCTCATCAGGGTGTGATTGCCTATATTTCGCAGATAGACTATGTTGACATTGAGACTCTGGTCAACAATGCCCTTGCCCTGAGTGACAATCCTCTTTTGGTGATATTGGACGGCGTAAGCGATGTCCGCAACCTTGGAGCCATAGCCAGAACACTTGAATGTGCCGGAGGACAGGGTATCATAGTTCCGGCAAAGGGCGGAGCCGCAATAAACGCCGATGCCGTTAAGGCCTCAGCCGGGGCTCTTATGAGAATTGACACCTGCAAGGTGCCGAATCTCCGACTTGCGGCATACTATCTGCAACAGAGCGGGTTCCGCATCGTCGCGGCGACCGAAAAGGTGGATCGCCTGATGTACGAAGCCCGGCTGACCGGCCCTCTTGCTATTGTGATGGGCTCGGAAGGGGATGGAATCTCCAAGTCCATGCTTGAACTCGCAGATGACAAGGTGGCGATTCCTATGGCAGGTGAGATCTCGTCGCTGAATGTTTCAGTCGCAACTTCTGTCATTCTATATGAAGCGGTAAGACAAAGAAAAATGAAATCCTCATGACCGCTAGCGCTCGCCAAAGAGAATGAAAAGTTATTTC
>JAEDEB010000056.1 GCA_016293535.1 Bacteroidales bacterium
CCCTCACGGTTCTTTCTGTCGCGGTCGCCCTGGCGATCACGGCCTCCTCTTCCACGACCCCCGCGTCCCTTGCGCCTGTTATCGTCGAAACGGCTGATACTGTCATCTCCAACCGCAGATATGAACTCCGGCGAAGAAGGCACTGCATCAGCTATCAGAGACGGACCCTTGATGCCCTCGCGATTGTCACGCAGAATCTCACGAACAAGGCTGGCCGGCACTGCATGAAGATTTGCCAATGAGCCCTGTTCGTATGAGAAATACATAGTCTCGCGCAGGATGTCGGTCTTCATCAGCCACGCCTGTCCGTCCTCGAGGTCAAGAGGTCCGTTCACGCGCGGAATGCGGCTTTGCGCATCGATGTATGACGCGGTCTCATAATTGAGGCAGCACTTGAGTTTGCCGCACTGTCCTGCAAGTTTCTGGGGATTGAGAGAAAGATCCTGTGCCCTTGCCGCTGAGGTGGATATGGACTGGAAGGAGGAAATGTAGTTGGAGCAGCACAGCTCGCGACCACATACTCCGAGACCCCCTATCAGGCCGGCTTCCTGACGGGCTCCGATCTGTTTCATCTCTATCCTGATGCGGAACTGCTCGGCAAAGACCTTGATGAGCTGGCGGAAATCAACACGTCCGTCTGCTATGTAATAGAAAATGGCCTTCGTTCCGTCACCCTGGAACTCCACGTCTCCTATCTTCATCTCGAGACCAAGTTCGGCCGCTATCTGGCGGGAACGGATCATGGTCTCATGTTCCCTGGAGATTGCCTCCTGCCATTTCTCTATGTCGAAAAGCTTTGCCTTGCGGTAAATCTTCTTCATCCCGGCAGGGTCAGCCGGAATCCTCTTGCAGACCATCTGACGGGCAACTGCCGGACCCTCCAGGGTAACGATGCCCAGGTCGTGGCCCGTCGCAGCCTCCACGATGACAAGGTCTCCCGTCTTTATGGTCTGGTTGGAATCGTTCCTGTATATTCCCTTCCTGGTATTCTTGAAACGAACCTCGAAGAAATCCTTGTACTGTTCCTGCCCGACTCCCTTGAGCCAGTCATAGACCTCGAGCTTGCAGCAGCCCTGACGGTAAGAGCACTCCGAGGCCCCTGTCTCGTCGCGGGTCACGACGCAGCCGCGGGAGCAATCGTACCTTATGGTTTCATTGTTGTTGTCCATATCATTTGAGATTTAGGAACACCCTGTCGGCGAGATCGCAGAAGAGTATCTTCTGGTTCACGTTCCTTTCAAGCAGCATCACTGTCTTGTCCAGCAACGGAAGCATCCTCTCAGGGAAGTTTCCGGGCAGACGCGCCGCCGTTCGGGTGAGGTAATCTTTCTCCTGCTCAGACAGATAGGCAATCTGAGGGAGATTTCTCTGTATCATGAAAACCTTGCGGATACAGTCAGCCGCAAAGGTACAAAAAGCTTTTTGTTTCTCACGTGAATCCAGTGCGGCGACTGCATCGCCGGCATCCAGCGCGGCAAGCAGGTCTGAGCCAAGGGCTGCGTCAATCAAATCCGCAAAAAGGTCAAGATATCTCTGCCTGTCCTCATCCGAGCGCAGCCTGTCAAGGGCCACTCCCACACTTCCGCCGCAGGTGCCCGCCTCGGCTGCCGCATCTTCGGGACTGACTCCGAAACGTTCAGTCAGGATTTCAGCCACCTCGTCCCTGTCCAGGGGCAACACCCTAGAACTCTGACAACGGGAGAATATGGTCTGCATCACATTGTCCGGATGATGGGTTATGAAAAGGAAGAGGGTCTTCTCAGGAGGCTCCTCCACAATCTTCAGAAGTTTGTTGGCCGTCGCCGCATTCATCTTCTCAGGCTGAAGGAAAATCACAGCCTTGTAGCCGTTCTCCACCGCCGTCAGGGACAGCGCGTCCGTAATGTTGCGTGCCTCCGAAACGGATATGTTGCCCACTTTGCCTTCTATGCCTATGGCTTCGGACAGATTGCTTTCGAGAAAATAGGGATTCTCACAGGCAAGCTCGCGAAAATACTTCAGATAAGTGTCCGAAGTCACGTCCTTGCTTGCGAGGGACCCGCTCTTTGAACCGGTGTTAACCGGATATACGAAATGGACATCCGGGTGAATGAGCTTGGAAATCTTGTTGCAGGTAGGACACACCCCGCAGGAATCCCCGTCCGCCCTGTGGGGACAGTTGAGGTACTGGAGATAGGCAACGGCCAGGGCGAAAGCCCCGCAACCGTCGTTTTCATAGAAAAGCATCGCGTGGGCGACCCTTCCGCTGTCCGCCATATTGACCAGCGCCCTCTTTACGCTGTCATTTCCCGGTATATCCCTGAATCTCATATATTTCTGTTACCCACGAATTCGGCCAGCTCCTCGAGAAAGGAACTCTCCGGAGAAGGAGGAAGCACACTGAGCTGTGAAAGGGCGAAACACAGTTTCTCGGAAAGAATCTTCTGTGCATAGCCGATTCCGTCATATTCCCTTACGAAGGCGACCACGTCATCGCGGCTGTCCGCATTGTCCCGTATGGCTGTCACCATACCCCTTATCCTTTCCGACTCGGATGCCGGTGCAAGGGAAAGGGCCCCCAGAAGAGGAAGGGTCATCTTCCGCTCCAGAATATCCGCACCGACCGGTTTGCCGACATCGATGCCCGGAGTGTAGTCGAAGATGTCATCCCTTATCTGGAAAGCAAGCCCGAGAGCGACCGCATAGTTCACAAGAGAAGTCCTGATTCGCTCATCCGCACCGACTCCTATCATGGCTGATTCCACCGTTGCCTGGAACAGGGAGGCCGTCTTGTTGAAAATTATGTCGAAATAGTCCTCGAAACTTGTATCTCCCGTTTCCGCCTTCTGGAGCTGGAGCATCTCGCCCTCCGCAAGATTGCCCAAGGTTCTGGAGAATACCCTCTGAACCTGATCCGTATGGTTGTCCGCCTTGAGTATGCAGTCCATCGCGCGGACCAGCCAGAAATCTCCGACAAGTACGGACACAGACGGGCCCATGATCGAGTTGACCGTAGGCCGGCCTCTGCGGCGGTCGCTCCCGTCAGCCACGTCATCGTGGAGCAGCGTTGCGTTGTGGAGCAGTTCCGCAGCCGCGGCATATCTTATCACGTCATCTGGAAGAACCGGCCTTTCACCCTTTGCCGCCATGGCCGCGCGGGCCGCAAGCAAAGCAAGCACAGGGCGGAGCTGCTTGCCGGAAGACGAGAGAATCGAGTCGTTCGTCGAATTCAACAGGTCTATCCCGCTCTGGAGTTCCTCCCTGATACACTGCTGCACACGCAGCCAGTCATTCCCGAGAAAAGTCTTTACTCTGTCCAGATCCATATCGCGTCAGAACAGAAGAGCCAATGACACCATCGTGCTGCGGAACGCCCACAGCAGGCCGCTTTCGTTCTTATTGGCGTAAGGATTGAGGTTCCAGGAGTAATGGGCGGATATCTGGAACTTCCAGATCTCTATTCCGCCTCCTATTCCGATTCCGCCTTCCAGTTTCTTGAAATCCAAGCTCTTGTCAGGGCTGTATACAGTACCTCCGATGAAAGGGACAACCTGGATGAAAGGTCTGAACGCCAGAAGGTCAGGGCCCCACTGGAGGGCCACAGGCACTTCGACAGCGCCGAGTCTCATCGCCACGGAGCCGTCTCCATTGTTCACGCCCCTCATGTTGAAAAGGACTGAAGGCTGAATTGAAAAGCCTCCGGCCACATGATACTGA
This sequence comes from Bacteroidales bacterium, assembly GCA_016293535.1. Lineage (GTDB taxonomy): Bacteria > Bacteroidota > Bacteroidia > Bacteroidales > UBA932 > Cryptobacteroides. The sequence goes on from JAEDEB010000056.1 coordinate 3,697, forward strand.
TAAGTCACTCCTGCGTGGTAAAGGGTCGGGGTCTTGTAGTCCAGTTCCGCCGCCTTGGGAGCATTGGCGAAGGTAAGTCCGCCTATCACTCCGAAACGGCTCTGCGCAGCTGCACTCCCGCAGCCAAGCAGAAGCAGCGACAACAATGCCGCTGCAACGAGTTTCCAGCTCTTCATATTACAAAAGGCTGTCTATCATTTTCTTCAGATCCTCCTTCGGCCTGTATCCGACTGACGAACCGACGGCTTTACCGTCCTTGAAGAAGAAGACCGCAGGGATGCTCATTATGCCCAGCTGCGAAGGGACAATCTGATTGTCATCCACATTGCACTTGCCCACGAGCACCTTTCCCTCATATTCTTCCGCAAGCTCGGCAACCACAGGACCCAGCATGCGGCAAGGGCCGCACCAGGGCGCCCAGAAGTCGACCATCACGAGCCTGTCGGTCCGTAGCGTTTCTATGAAGTTCTGATCTGTCACTATCTTTTCCATAATTTCTAACGATTTACGCCGACTGCAAATATAGGAATTTTTCCTACTGGTCCACCGACCAGGAGAAGGCCCTCAGTCCCAGTTCCGGCGATTTCCCATCCCTTTCCCTCAGGGCTTCGAGTATGGCGCCGCACTTGTCGTCATCGACAAAACTGAGGACAGCATTGTTCATCGTCGGCCAGGCGTGGGAACCCTCGTGGGGCTCACCATCGACGCTTCCGCGTCCCTGGATGTCGTCCCACTCGGTATATCCTCTCACTCCCAGGTCTTCGAAAATTTTCACTATTTCCTTGTAATAGGCCTGATTGTATACTGTAAAAATTGCTTTCATAAGAACTTGAGTTTCGCAAGTCGCACATCAATTGCTTATTTTGCCGCGCCCTGTGTCCGGTCAAGATAGAGCTGCCTTGCCGCACGTCTTTCTGCACGGCGGGCCGCCTTCTTCTCCTGACGCTCAGCAACGAGGCAGTAGATGGTAGGGATGACCACGAGGGTCACGAGGGTCGAGATGGAAAGGCCCCATGCAACCGTAGTACCCAGACCCACCCACATTTCGGAACCTTCTCCCTTGCCCAATGCCATAGGAAGCATACCGAGCACGGTGGTAAGGGTGGTCATAAGTATAGGACGGAGACGGCTGCGGGCTGCGGTCACCACTGCGTCGGCCACCTTCATTCCCCTTTCCCTCATCAGGTTCGTGTAGTCTATGAGCACGATACCGTTCTTCACGACTATACCCATCAGTATTATGATGCCTATGAGGCCCATGACACCTATAGGAGTACCCGTAAGCCAGCATCCGAGGAGCACGCCGGTGAGGGCGAAAGGAATGGATCCCATTATCACGAACGGACCGGAGAATGACTCGAACTGAGATGCCATCACCATATAGACGAGTATGACGATGAGCACGAGCAGGGTGAGCAGGTCGCCGAAAACTTCCTTCTGATCCTCGAAGTCACCGGCAATCTCCACATCGATCTCCGAAGGTATCTCCGTCTCATCGATGACCTCCTGTGCCACTGCCACTCCGTCGGAGAGTGCGTAACCGTTGGCCATCACACAGGTTACCTTGACAAGACGCTGACGGTTCTTGCGGCTTATCTGAGGAGGGGTCGAGGACTCGACAACCGTACCGAGGTCCTTCACTTTGACAGCCTGTCCCTGATTGTTGTAGACTGTGATATTCTCTATGTCGGAGATGCTGGTACGGAACTCCGGGGCATATCTTACCCTGATATTGTACTCGTCACCGTCCTCACGGAAGTAGGACATTGTCGAACCGTTGATGCAGGAGCTCACGTAGGAGGCAGCTGCGGAACTGGTCACCCCGTGGAGGGCAAGTTTGGTGCGGTCGAAGTCGACCTGATACTCCGGAGTATACTCGTCACGGCTGACGAAAGCCTCCGAGAAGCAGGCCTTTGTCCTCAGTTTCTCCGCGAGTTCATTCATCACCTTGTCGGTAGCCATGAGGTCGTAGCCGTAGATTTCAAGGTCCACGCTGGACTGACCGCCCATACCACCTTGACCTTCAGTCACCTGGAACTTCTTTATTTCCGGAAGCGCAGCGAGGTCACTCCTGATTATGTCGGCTATTTCACCGCAGGAACGCTCACGGTCTTCCATACTTCCTATGTTGATATTGAAGGAAATGATGTGGGTACCGTTGTTCTGCATCGAGGCGAAGGCGTTGTCGGAGTCAGCCTGACCGAAGCTGTAGGACATTATCTCGACCTCAGGAACATCGTCAAGTATCATCTTGTACACACCTGCCGCGAACTCGCGGGTAATGCTCTGCTCGGTTCCCACAGGAAGCTGTATCGAGATGGAGATACGTCCCTGGTCCTGCTTAGGCATATACTCGGTCTTGATCTGAGGTCCGAGCAGGAGAACCGAAGCGAGGAAGATGACCACGGCCGAAACAATTACCACAGCCTTGTGGCGCACAGACCAGCTTATGAGACTTGAGTACTCCTTGGAAATCCAGTCGAGAGCCTTGTTGACGCCACCGAAGACGAAGTTGTAGACCTTGCCGTGATGTATGCCCTTGCGGAGCATCTTGGAACAAAGCATAGGCACAAGTGTGAGGGCGGCTATGGTGGACACTATCATTATGATGCTGACTATCCAGCCCAACTGGCGGAACATTATGCCGGCCATACCCTTGATCATAGTGAGCGGGAGGAACACGGCGAGCATCGTGAGGGTCGAGGCAACTACGGAAATACCCACCTCGGAAGTGCCGTGCACGGCCGCCTCCTTGGGATTCTCACCCTTCTCGATATGGGTCGTAATGTTCTCCAGCACGACTATGGCATCGTCGACAACCATTCCTATGGCTATGGAGAGCGCGGACATCGAGATGATGTTCAGCGTGTTGCCGGTCGCAAGAAGGTATACTATGGATGCGAGCAGGGCGATAGGGATGGAGAGCACGATGATGAAGGTCGCCCTCCAGCGGCCCAGAAACGCAAACACCACGAGCATCACGACGAGGAAGGTAATCAGGATGGTCTCCTTGAGGGAGTTGATGGTATTCAGGATGTTTCTGGAGTTGTCCACCACGACCGTAATCTTCACGTCGGAAGGAAGAGTCTTCTCTATCCTCTTCATCTCCTTCTTAATCTTCCTTATCACGTCGACGGTGTTGGCTCCGGACTGCTTCTGTATCACGATTCCAGCGCCCTGGACTCCGTTGCAATAGGACTCCTGATAGCGTTCCTCGACCGTGTCCCTGACGGTTGCCACGTCCTTGAGGTAGACGGCGTTGCCGTTGGAATAGCCGACAACGAGGTCGAGCATTTCGTCAGGAGTGCTGAATTCCTTCTCTATTCGGAGGGTGTAGGTGTTGGAGCCGATGTCTATGTTTCCGCTCGGAACGTTCTTGTTCTCAGCCGCGATGGTCTGAGAAATCCCGGCCACGGTGAGATGATAGGCGTCAAGCTTGTTCGGGTCGCAATATACCTGGATCTCACGTTTCGGGGCACCGGAAACCGATACCGTACCCACACCGGACACTCGGGCCAGCGGAGTTGCCACCTGTTCGTCAAGTATCTTCTCGAGCGCATTCATCGACTGGTTGGCAGTGGCGGACATAACCATGATAGGCATGTCGTCCGCACTGAACTTGAATATCACCGGAGTCGAAACCGCGTCCGGAAGGTAGGAGGATACAAGGTCAAGCTTGTCCCTGACATCATTGGTCGCAGCCTCCATATCGATTCCCTGCTCGAACTCGAGTCCGATGATGCAGGTATTCTCCTTGGAGCTGGAAGAGATATTCTTCAGATTGCTGACACTGTTGAGGCTGTTCTCGAGGACCTTTGTCACATTGGTCTCGATATCCTCGGCACTGGCTCCCTGATAGGACGACATCACCATGATGTAGCTTGAGTCGAACTTCGGGAAGTTGTCTATGGATATGTTGATCAGCGAGAAAATTCCGAATATGGCGAAGGCTGTGAAAACGAGGGCCGTCGTCACCGGATTGTTTACCGCTTTCCTGTATATGCTCATGATTGTTCTTCTTTATTCTTCTGTTTCCGTTCCGGAGATTACGGCATCCACCTCCACTCCGTCCTTGATGCGGAGCTGTCCTTCCGTCACGACATAAACGTCATCCTCTATTCCGGAGAGTATTTCCGCGGAGTTGCCGAACCTTACGCCGACCTCCACCTTGACCATCGACACGGTCCTTGCATCCGGATCATAGACGTAAACGAACTTGTCGCCTGCACCCTGCTGACGCACGAGGGCCCTGTCGGAAACCACGATGCTCTCGCTGGAGCCGAAGTTGACGTCGACCTTCGCGTACATACCCGGACGAAGCTTGCGGTTGCGGTTTGCAACCCTGACCTCTACGGTGAAAGTATGGGTCGCAGGGTCGATGGTCGGATAAATCCTCTCTATGTGGCCTTCGAAGGTCTCGCCAGGAAGAGCCTCGACGGTGAGACTCACCTTGTCACCCTTCTTCACCCTCGTGTAGTCTGACTCGGAGATTCCCACGAGGAGTTTCACCGGAGTGATTTCCTGTACGGTGAAAAGCGGCTGGCCCATGGTATACATATCACCCTTGTCATAATTCCTTGCCGTCACCACACCGGTTATCGGGGAACGGAGGACGGTGTTCTCGAGGAGATTATGGTAAGAGGTCTTCCTTACGTTGTAGGAGAGCTGGATGGCGTCAAGCTCGGACTTGGATACGCCTCCGACCTCGTAGAGGCCCTTGATGCGCACGAGTTCGGTGCTGTCGTTGGCAAGCTGGAGCTTGGCCTGCTCGAGGTTGGATACGTCCATCCTGGCAAGTACCTGTCCCCTCGACACGAAATCACCTATCTCCACATTGATGGTCTTTATCCTGAGTGCCGACTGAGGGGCTATGTTGTTGACCACATTCGCCTGGACGGTGGACGTGTAAGTTCCTACGTGATTGACCGCCTGTCTGGTCACCTTCTCTACAGCGACCTTGGGGAGTTCCTGTGCCACCTCCTGCGTGGCTGCGCCTTTAGAAGAGCTTTTCTTTCCGTTTCCGCAGGATGCTGCAACAAGCAGGGCTGCGGAAATCATTCCGATTGTTCTGATGTCAATTTTCATATCTCGTTTTTCTTTCTTTAATCAATATCCGAGTCCATGTTAATCAATATCCGAGTCCATGAACTCCTTGCTGATGAGCTGCTCGAGGTTCGACTTGGCCACGACAAAATTGTATACCGCCTGGGACTGGCTGAGTCTCGACTGAACGACCGCGAGCTGGGCATCGTTGAGGTCGGTGAGCGTCGCCCTTCCGAGTTCATACGACTTCTCGACTATGTCGTAGCTCTTCTGCGCTGATTCGACCGCATCGCCGGCGCTGTAATAGCTCTTCATATTCGTTTCCATCGTTATGCGGTAGTTCTCCGCCGCGATGGTGAGCTGACGCTCCGTATCCTGCCTCGTCAGCTGGAGCTGCTCGTACTGATTTCTGGACTGTCTCACGTCATTGAGACGCTTGAAGCCCGAGAAAATCGGAATCGAGAGGGATACTCCCGCATAAGAGTAAGGGAACCAGGACATCTTCTTGATAGGGTCATTCGCGACGGCGGAATAATTGATGTTCGCCATAAGGGATATGGATGGCACGTAGGCCATCTTGTTGACCTTGATGGACTGCTCGAGGGTCCTCGACTGAATATCAAGCTGACGGAGGGAGCTGTTCCCTGAAAAGTCGAGACTGTCGTGCTGGTGGATGTCATAGAACATATGCTCCGCATAGTCGTCGATATCCCCGACTGTGTCGATGTCGGTATCGAGATCGATGCCCATGACAGCCTTGAGCTGCCACAAGGCGAGCACTATCGAACTTTCCGCATTGAAGAGGTTAGGTATCGCATTGGAAACTGTCGTCTTGGCCCTGAGATACTCCATCTCGGAAGCCTTCTGAGCCTTGTACTTGCTCTCCACCTTCTCGAAATTCGTCACGGCGTTTTCATACACGTCCTTATACACGTTGAAGGCTTCCTTGGCAAGCAGAACCGCGTAGTAAGCCTGCTTGACCTGGGTAACCATCTCCAGGCGTGACGAACGCGCCTTTTCGACAGCTGCCTCCACACCCAGTCCCGACACCTTCAGGCTTGCCCAGAGCTGGGCATTGACCACGGGCATAGCTGCCGTGGCGCCGACAGAGAAGGAATTGGAGTTGCCTATCTTGGTATCCTTCATCATTCCCGTCATCTCAGAATCTCCCATCATGGCACGTATATCGTTCTTTATGAGGGTCCTCTGATATGAACCTGTCGCATCTACGGACGGATACAGGGCAGCGTATGTCCCCTTCTTCGCGTACTCCGTACGCTGGATTTCCTTATCGGCTATCTTCACCGACACATTCTCACTGAGCGCAATCTCCAACGCCTGGTCAAGGGTAATCGCCACGGGAGCGGCCGAATCTGCCTGAACCACCGGGGCGCTCTCCGCATCCACATCGGAGCGATACTGCGCAAACGCATCAACCGTACACATCAGGGCTGATGCCACAACCACAATAGCAGCTAACTTCTTATTCATTTTTTACTATACTTTGAGCGGCGGCACATTGAGCAAATCATGTGCCCCATCATGGTCAATTTTTGGTATATAATTTGGGTAAATTGGTATATTATTCGGATTTATATATCTTTGCGTAACATGTGTTGTCCAGACATCATACCTCAGGCCTCAGTACAGAGGCAGGCATTGGCGGAAAAATTCCTCTATTGCGCCAAATTGGCAGGCAGCTGCGAACGTGTCATATCACGTGACAGAAGCAGGGAATGGCATTACATCATTCTGTGTACGCACGGATCCATCATCCTGGATTTCGAAGACAGGACCGTCACGGTCGAGAAGGGCTTTCTGAACCTGTCCAACGCCGTCTTTCCATCCCGCATCCGCATGGGAAAGAAATTCGGCGGCTACATCGTGGGCATAGAGTTCGAACTCTTTCTCGACACCCTGCGCGGACGCGGGGGCATCCCCATAGACTACGGACGCGGATTCCGGCATCTCGACTTTGTCTCCAACCTCCCTTCCGAAAAGCTGCGCATGCTGGAGAAGGACTGCCGCGGCATACTCTCCTCCCTGGAGAACACTGACCACTATATGGCCAAGGAAAGGAGCTATGCCCATTGCTTCATACTCCTTACGGACATCATCGATGCAATGTGGACCATGCGCGAGAGCATCCCTCCGGTCCACGAGGGCAGTGACCACGGCGACGAAATCGTGCGCCAGTTCATGAGGGAAGCATCCAAAAACATAGAAAAGGAATTTCAGGTGGCTTTTTACGCCGAGAAGCTGTTCGTCTCCAAGCAGCATCTGTCAGACCTGGTGCTCCGCAAGACAGACCATACAATAGGAAATGTGCTTGCCACCTTCCGCTATGAAAGGTGCCTCCGGATGGTGAAGGATCCCCGGATGACGCTCCAGCAGATTGCCTCGCAGATGTCCTTTCCCGACCCTTCCGCCTTCGGCAAGTTCTTCAAGCGGCACAACGGAATGTCCCCGGCCCGTTACCGCCGCATGCACGGCATAGGATGACGCAGCATGCACGGCATAGGATGACGCAGCCTGTCAAAGCCGAAGCAGTCGGAACGGACAGCAGGCGCAGCTGCGCAACTGATGAGGAAGGCTTACTTTTTTGAAGATTACTTAATATATTTGCAGGCCAAAGCATAAGCAAATGACAGACATTCTTGCCATACACTGGCACGTTGATCCAGTGATTTTCAACATCGGGCCCCTCGCCCTTAGATGGTATTCGGTACTCTTTGTCAGCGGATTCATCATCGGATGGTTCATCTTCAAGAGTTTTTTCCGCAAGGAAGATATTCCTGAGAAACTGCTGGACCCGCTTCTATATACCCTGCTTATTGCTACAATAGTCGGCGCCCGTCTGGGGCACTGCCTTTTCTACCAGCCTGATTATTATCTCGGCAGCTGGCAGGGCTTCCTTGAGATATTCATGCCTTGGAAGGGAGGACTCGCCAGTCACGGTGGAGCAATAGCCCTGCTTCTTGCGATGTGGTGGTATTCAGCACATTATGGCAAGAAATACGACTTTGACTACCTGTGGATTATGGACCGTCTCGTCATTACAGTATGTTTTGCGGGAGCGCTTATACGTTTGGGCAACCTCTTCAATTCGGAAATCTACGGCGACGTCACCAATCTCCCTTGGGGAGTGGTTTTCGATCTCAGGGGTGAAACCCTTCCCAAACACCCTACCCAGCTTTATGAGGCTCTGAGTTACTCCATACTCGGGTTCGGACTGCTCTGGGCATACAACCACAGACTCGACAGACTCAAGAGAGGGGAAATCTTCGGCATCTTCCTCATCGTCCTCTTCGGAATGAGGTTTCTCATCGAGTTCATCAAGGAGCCCCAGGTCGGTTTCGAGGAAACGATGGCCCTCAATATGGGCCAGATACTCAGCATTCCATTCGTGGTCGCAGGTATCCTGCTGCTGATTTGGAGCATATTCAAGGGAAAGCCGGCGAGAGCCATACATCCCGCCAAGACCAAGCCCGAACCGACCCATTACGCAAAACCTCTGAACAAATAACAGATCAAATCATAGTATCATCATGCAACAGAAAATCAGCAATTACAACTTCGCCGGCAAGAAGGCTCTTGTCAGGGTTGACTTCAACGTTCCTATCCAGGACGGCAAGATTACCGACGACACCCGCATCAGGGGTGCACTTCCTACCCTCAAGCTCATACTCGGCCAGGGCGGTTCCCTCATTCTTATGAGCCACATGGGCAAGCCTAAGGGCAAGAAGAAGCCTGAACTCAGCCTCAGCCAGATTGTAGACGCAGTCAGCGCCGCACTTGGCACTCCTGTAAAGTTCGCTCCGGACTGCGCTGACGCTTCCGAAGCTGCCGCTGCCCTCAAGCCAGGCGAGGTGCTTCTGCTCGAAAACCTCCGCTACTATCCTGAAGAGGAGGGAAAACCGGTAGGCATTGACAAGGAAGATCCTGCATACGATGAGGCCAAGAAGGCAATGAAAGCCTCCCAGAAGGAGTTTGCAAAGAAACTCGCTTCATACGGCGACTGCTATGTCAACGATGCATTCGGAACTGCACACCGCAAGCATGCTTCAACTGCAGTCATAGCGGATTACTTCGATGCAGAGAACAAGATGCTCGGTCTCCTTATGGAGAAGGAAGTCAATGCCGTAGATGCAGTCCTCGGAAACATCAAGCGTCCTTTCATTGCGATCATGGGCGGCTCCAAGGTGTCATCCAAGATAGGAATCATCGAGAACCTGCTCGGCAAGGTAGATAAACTCATACTCTGCGGCGGTATGACATACACTTTCGCAAAAGCACACGGCGGCGAGATTGGAAAGTCCATAGTGGAACTTGACAAACTTGACGTTGCTCTCGGTGTTGAAGAACTTGCAAAGAAGAACGGTGTGGAACTGTTCCTCGCTCCGGACGCCGTATGTGGTGACGACTTCAGCAACGATGCAAATCAGAAGATATGCCCTGCAAACAATATCCCTGACGGTTGGGAAGGTATGGATGCAGGTCCTGAGGCACGCAAGATCTTTGCAAATGCCATAAAGGGCTGCAAGACCATACTCTGGAACGGTCCTGCCGGCGTATTCGAGTTCGACAACTTCTGTGGCGGCTCGAGGGCAATAGGTGAGGCTATAGCAGAGGCTACTGCAGAGGGTGCATTCTCTCTCATTGGTGGCGGTGACTCCGTTGCCTGTGTAAACAAATTCGGTCTTGCAGACAAGGTAAGCTATATCTCCACCGGAGGCGGAGCACTTCTCGAGGCCATCGAGGGCAAGACTCTCCCTGGAATCGCAGCAATCTGCGGCGAGTAGTTTCCTGACTGAAATATTCCCGGACATGCTTGTCCGCATAAACGGGAGGGTGACCATAAGTCTTCAGACAAAGTCACCCTCTTTTTATATTGCCTCCGAGCGACTGTTGCTCTCCTCCGAAGACCTTCCGCTCCATCAAGAAGATTTCGGGCTTGTGGCTCTTGCACAAAAAAAAAAGACCCGGGTCGGATGACTCGGGTCTCTTTGGAAAAAAGCGGCAGCTACCTACTC
>JAEDEB010000057.1 GCA_016293535.1 Bacteroidales bacterium
TCGGTCGGACTGACCGTGGCGGCTTTCGCTTCCTTCTTCTTGTTTCGGGAACGCGTGCGTGGAGATTCTATCCCGGTTTCGGTCCCTGAGGCAGAAGAGCTGTTGCGCGCCGCGTTCTCCTCAGCCCTCTTACGTGCATTCTCCGGGTTGTTCGGATCGTTGGCTGCAGCCTCCTCCGCTGCCTTTCTCGCAGCTTCCGCAGCTTGTTGCCTGTGGGACGAGACAGGGTCTACATTTACGGACTCCAGCCTCTTCCCGGCATCCACCTTTTCCACGGAGTCCACATCGCACATAGGTATGGACCAGTAGATTATGGAATCGGCGCCGAAATATAGCGAATCCCTCACGGTCTGTCCGTCCGCACCTTTCTCCTCGGTTTCCGAAATAACGGCCGGATCCCGAGTAAGTATGGTCCTGCCAAGAGAGTCGACGTAATCGACAACACCGGCAAGGGCGAAAACGTTGCGTGTCGTATCGGTAATCTGAGCCTTGCCGAGCAGACGGATGTCATCGGTAAGACGGTTGAAGTAGAGGGAATCGCCCCAGGCCTCTTGGTCTTTGCTCATCAGATGGACCTGTCTGTTGAAAAAGAAGAGTTCCCTGCCCCTGTCATACCAGCCGGCATTGGCTGAGAGCATGTTGTCTTCCTTCCATGCGTTTGTATTGTAGCCGAAGGTCGCCAGATTGGGATCGGATTCGTAGCGCAGGTATGAGGTCCTGACAAAGAGGGTGTCTGAGAACATGTTCACGTCGTCGTTGAAGACGAAGGTGCTTATCTTGGAGTCGTACGTACCCGTACGGCTCTCGATGACCTGGCCGTCCTTGTCACGCATCGCGCCGCCATTGCGGAATACAGCCACCGAATCCTTGGTGTTGTAGTCGAGATAGCGGGTGCGCAGGGTGTTGTTGTCCTTGTCCACAAGCTGTACGACCCCGCCTCGGAACTCTGCGAGATCCCTGTCGATGAAATAGGTCAGGGTCTCGCTGGTGAGAACTGTGCGGTCCTGCTCCAGCTTTACGCGGCCCATGGCCTCGATGGTCTTGGTGTCGACGTTCCAGATAGCCGAATCGCAGATGAGGTAGGTGTTGTTGTGGAGGAATACGGCGTTGCCCTTGACCTTCCTGTAACTCACCCCGCGAATCTCCACAAGCTGGAGAGTGTCGGCGCGGACGAGACGGGCGAGGCTGTCCTCCTGCGTCTTGCCCTTGTCCTTATTGTCACGGGGTCTTGCGGAGGTAAACAGAAGCGGCAGCACAAGAGCGGCTGCAAGCAGATATGGAAAGATTCTGCGGGACATCCGTCCTGGGTTTCAAACTATTTCCTGAACTTCTCAGCCCATTCCTCGTGGTTGAACTGACAGTCCTTGAAGAGGGGATCAAGTATGACGTGGGTAACCTTTATCTTGTCCGATATGAACTTGTCAATGGCCTCCATCGACCTCTTGCTCTTAGCTTCATCGAGGAGTATGGAGTAGTCTGTCGAGAAACTTGCGGGGTGGGCAGGAAGAATCTTGTCCACCTTGATTATCTTGTATACGGTGTTACCGCTGCGCCCCTCGTTGTCGAGTGACTCGAACGGCTCGGAAATCTCTCCCTCGGCCAGATGCTTGATCATATTGTAATCCTGCGGCTTGAGCTGGTCGATTTCAAAGTAAGAGGAACCGGTGTTCGGGTCGGCCATGCGGCCGCCGTTGGTCTTCGTTGCAGGGTCCTCCGAGTAGAAGCGCGCGGCGAGATCGAAGGTAACCGCAGCGTTCTCCAGCTCCGTCTTGAGACTGTCGAGGGTCTTGAATGCATTCTCTCTGTCTTCCAAAGTGTATTCCGGCTTCAGGAGTATATGGCGGGCATTGAACATGTCGCCCTTCTTCTCCAGCACCTCTATGATGTGGAATCCGTCAGGAGTTTCGACTATCTGGGAAACCACTCCCGGCTTCAGGGCCATGGCGGCATCGGAGAAGGCCGGCCAGAAGATGGACTTGGATGCCATTCCGAGTTCTCCTCCCCTTCGTGCGCTCCCCGGGTCCTGGGAATAGATGCGGGCGAGGGTGGAGAATTTCTCTCCATTGATGATTCTCTCGCGTATGGCCAGCAGGCGCTCCTTCACGGCACTGTTCGCAGCCTCGCGGTCAGGATAGATACATATCTGGCTGAGCTGGTACTTGATAGGGACCATAGGCAGGTCATCCGGATCGGTGGAATCTACATATTTCTGGACGTCGTAAGGGGTGAGTTCATCAACCGATCTTGCCACATTCTGCTGGCACTGCTGTGTGAGGCTCTGATCCTGCAGGGACGCCCTCCACTCCTGACGGAGCTTGTACATAGGCTTTCCGAAGTATTCCTCAACCTGCTCGTCTCCTCCGAGGGATGTGCGGACCTGGTCAAGCCTGCTGGCGAGATCGCTGTTTACCATATCCTCGTTGACGGTGATGGAGTCCAGTCTAGCCTGCATCAGGAAAAGCTTGGACACGAGCATGCTCTCGAATATCTCGCAGCGCGCGCTCCTGTCCGAGGCAATGCCGTTCGCCCTCATCATGTGGATTTCATCCTCTATCTGGGAGAGCATTATCATCTCGTTGCCCACGACTGCCACGGTCTTGTCAATGAGACCGTTCTCATACTTCTGGGCAGCCACCGGGGCTGACATCGAAAGGGCCGCGGCCAGAAGGACCGGGGCCATGAACCTATTCTTCATTTTTCTCAAATGTTTCAAACAATCCGTTTCCGCGGGCCTGGTCAAGCAAGTCCCGTTCCAAATCGGCCAGGAGGGCCTGCTTCCTCATGCTTATCACCACGTCGCATATCCTTCCGCGACAGAACTCCACAGGCGGAACGCTGCCGGAACGCATATACGCGGATATGTACGCAAGACTGACGCGTCCGTCAGCCTCGTCCATACGTATGAATGAACCCGACATCATCGACAGGAGGGTACCGTAGTCGGTGTTGAACTCGCGGGCGAGGACGGGGATTTCTATCCATTTGTCGCCGAACTCGCTATATTTTTCCGAAAAGGAATATATCACGCTGTCAAGTTCCATCTGGTCGGCCGGGTCATCCGAAGCGAGAAGGCTGCAGACCTTGTCGACCGGAACGGACGCCGGAGCAAGGCGGATGAAACGGACCTTGGCGATGGGGTATGTGAGCACGAGGCTCTGCTGGTGGCTGTTGTAGTATTCGAGTATCTGTTCATCTGTGACAGTCGTATCCAGATGTTCCTCTATGTATCTCTGCTCGTAGCGGTACTTCAAAAGAGCGTTCCTGTACTGCTCCACCTCGAGTTTTACGTTCTTTTCGCTCTTGGAAAGTTTCTCCTGCGCGACTTTGAGGTACACAAGGTCGCTCGCCCAGGTGTTGATATAGCTGGAGGCTATGCTGAGGCTGTCCTGGACCGGGGTCCCGGGAGGAATCAGGGCCTCCACCTCGCTTTTGTACAACCTTTTGTGACCCACTTTTGCCACCACCTCGTCATCAAGAAAGAAGGACGAGAGGGCGTTGCACCCTTGGAGACAGAGCAGGGCTGAAAGTATGCTTGTGATTAAGAGTGTGCGGCGCATAGTCGTGTCGGTTGATTTTTCGCGTTGACCGTAAATCTGCAAATATAAACAAAAAAAGTGACCGAGGGACAATTCCCCGGTCACTGCTGATTTCTCATCGGGCTTCAGCTATCCTTCCGCTTCCTGAGGAATATAGCTATTCCTGAGTGTTGATTGCTGCGGAGAGCTTCTCGCAGAGCTGGTCCAGACCTGCGAAGAGGTCGTTGCGGACAGCCCTGTAGTGGGCCTTCTTCGGCTCCTCAGGATGGTTGACCTTGTCCTTGAGGCTATTGTAGAGATCCACGGACTCATCTATGATGGCTGCTATCGCGTCAGAGTTCCTGTCCGGATTGAGAGCGAGGAAAAGGGTGCAGTCGTCGATGAATTCGCCGATGAAGTACTCGATGTCTTTCTTGATGACTCTAAGGTTGTTCATATCAGATTTGTTTAGTGATTCTTTTCGCGTGCAAAGGTATATGTTTTTTTGAAATTTCTGAAGATTACTTGTTGCAATCATCTTGATGGAGTATGCGTCTCGCCCTGAGGAGTCTGGACATCCCCTCATATACGTCCGCGTCGGTGGAGGAAAGGGAGTTTATCCGCACGAAATGGGAGGAATGGATGAAACGCCCGTCACCTATGTACATACCCACATGGGTTACCTTTTCCTTGCCGGTCAGTGTCCGTCTTCCGAAAAAGATGAGATCTCCCGGTTTCAGTCTGTCCAGAGGGGCCTCGGAACCCAGATGTATCTGCTGGGATGCGTTGCGCGGCAGGTCGATTCCGTTCATCATATAACAGAAGCGGACGAGCCCCGAACAGTCGAAGCCCTTGGGCGACATTCCTCCCCATAGGTACGGCGTTCCAAGGAAAGATTCGGCAAGCGCCACTATGTCTTCGGCAGAACCGTTCACGGACGACTTCCACTTGTCCATGTCCATGAGTTCCTTCGCCGGAACGAAGCCTTCACGGCCGTCCGGCAGCAGGACCTTCAGGAACTTCTTCGTCTTGACGGGCTTTCCCTTGACAAGGGCCTGCCTGAGGACATCCCCCATCACGAGATCGCACAGAGGCCGGGACTTCAGGGATGGTTCCGAATACACGAGGGCATTGCGGGCCAGGCATATATACTTGGGCGCCGAGTTGTACTCCGCCAGGGATGCCCCGTCGAGGAATACGAGGGTCTTGTCCGTGCACCAGGCTTCGTAGGGCTGTGGTGAGCGGACCTTCACCCAATATCCGTCCCTTGCGAGGACATCCACAACGGTGCCCATCAACTCCTGGGTCTCCATCGGAGATTCATAATCCGCCTCAAGGCGCAGACAGTCGACAGAAATGGCTATCACCGCCTTTCCCGCATTCTCCGTATCCCGGCCCTTGTCCGTCCGGGCGGAAAGAGGCTCCGGGAAAAGGCAGACGAGGGTCAGAACGGAAGCAAGTACCGATAACATTCTATTCATTTTCAATTCAATTCCGGACACCCGGCAAAGAAACGAAAGCCCGGCGAGAATTCCAAACCGCCTTATACAAGGAATACTTAACTTTGCGGATTATGACCCGCAGATACAATTCATATACAGGATATTTCAGGAAGCTTTACGGCGAAAGGCTTCAGAAGGTCGTGCTCGATGCCGGATTCACCTGTCCGAACCGCGACGGGACCAAGGGCACGGGAGGATGTACCTACTGTGACAACGCGGCATTCCACCCGAGCTACAGCAAGGCGGGGAAACCACTCCTCCAGCAAATCGACGAGGGCATCGAATTCCACAGGGTCAGGTACCGCAACGCCAGGCATTTTCTCGCATATTTCCAATCATTTTCAAATACTTATGCACCCGTGGAGAAACTGCGGGAACTGTACGGGGAAGTTCTCTCACACCCGGACGTTGTCGGCATCGTGGTGGGGACGAGGCCCGACTGCGTGGACGAAAGGAAACTGGACCTGCTGGAGGAACTCGCAAAAGAGAACATTGTCATAGTGGAATATGGAATCGAATCCTGCAGGGACGAAACTCTGCGGCGCATCAACAGGGGCCACGATTTCGAAACCGCGAGAAAGGCAGTGACGATGACTGCACAAAGGGGCATAAGCGTCGGGGCTCATTTCATTCTCGGACTTCCGGGCGAGAGCAGGGAGATGATGCTGGAACAATGCGGCGCCATCAACTCCCTTCCGCTGACCTCGGTCAAATTCCATCAGCTGCAACTTGTCAAAGGGACGCGCATGGCCCGGGAATATGCCGAGCATCCCGAGGACTTCACCCGTTTCACCCTTGACGGATATCTCGATTTCATGTGCGAGATGCTCGCACGGCTGAGACCGGACCTGTACATTGAAAGAGTAGCCGGGGAGGTCCCGCCGAGATTCGTGACCGAGACCCCCTGGGGACTGATACGCAACAACGAGATACTCGATATGCTCGGGCGCAGGCTTGAGGAAAAGGATATCTTCCAGGGACAATACCTGTTATGAACACGGCTCTCATCATGAACACGATACTCAGCTTCATAATCCAGAGTCTGATTGCCGCCCTGGCGGTCAGCGAATACGGGGACACCCTCGTGAACAGGAACAGCGGAATCCCTATGGTTCCCGCTTCGAACATGAAACTCATCACCACCGGTACGGCGCTCGAGAGCCTGGGCGGAGGATACCGCTGGGAAACGGGAATCGCCTACAGCGGCAAGATAGAGAATGGCGTGCTCAAGGGCGACCTCTACATAGTCGGCGGGGCCGATCCCACCCTCGGGGCGAAACTGGATTTCGCTGAGGATTTTTCCCTCGTGCTGGACAGATGGACTGAAATGGTGCGCCGGGCCGGCATACGGAAGATAGAGGGCTTCGTAGTGGGCGACGGCCGATGCATGGATGGCCCTATGGAGGATCCGACCTGGCTCTGGGAGGACCTGGGCACATATTACGGCGCTGGAGCGAGCGGTCTTTCGTTCTACGAGAACAGGAAGACTTTCCGGGTTACTCCGGGGAACAGCGTGGGCAGTGCGCTGACCATTGAGGACGGATATCCTGCGACCCCCTGGATGGAATATGACTTCAGCGCCTGCAGCACCGGAAAGAAGGGCACGGGCGACAAGCTCTACCTCTTCACCAGCGACCTCGCCCCGGTGGGCCGGATGCGGGGAACCTTCGCCCTGGAAAAGAAGCCCAAGGACGTGGAATGCAGCAACAAGTTCCCGGAATATACCTGTGCATCGGAACTGCTCGGACGGCTAGAATCCGCAGGCATACGCTGTACGGAGGGAGCGGCGGACCTCGGTCCCGTGTTCGGACTGCCCCGGGAGCGTGTGGTCCCGGCTTCGGAACTGACGCATATAGGGAGCACTTCGGGCGCAACCCTTGCGAAAGTGATACGGGAGACAAACGTCGAGAGCGACAATTTCCTTGCTGAAATGCTTTTCAGGACCATGGGCATGAGTTCCGGAGGCTACGGGTCCATAGAGGAGTCCCGCAGGGCGGTCAGGGACAGGCTGGAGAAGATGGGAGTGGAAGGGACGGTTGTCATCCGGGACGGCAGCGGACTTTCGAGGACAGGGTACATATCTCCGTCCGCCATGTGTTCATTCCTGAAGAGGATGTACACCTGCGCGGACTTCCCGGTCTTCCTCAACAGCCTGCCAATCGCAGGGCTTGAGGGCACCGTGAGCATGAGGCTGCGCGAACTGCCTGAGCGGCAGAGGATGAGAGTCAGGATGAAGAGCGGTTCGATGGAAGGTGTACGCTGTTACAGCGGTTACATTCTCCCCGAAGAATTCGGAAAGAACGGGGACACGGCCAAAGGAGCCCTGATATTTTTCTCATATATGGTAAACAACAGCACCGAGTCCTCCGCAGCGATGAACGCGGCCGCGGATGAATTCATAGCTGAGCTGCTCCGAAAGTAAGCTTACTTAAATCCAAGCAGCGGGTCTCAGGATTTGAAGAGGGTGCGGCAAAGGGACGGGATGTCGGCCAGCCTTATGACAGTGATACCTTCCGGAACATTCTCGACGCAGGCATAGGACGACACATATATCTTTCTGAAACCCAGACGCGAAGCTTCCGTAACCCTCCTTTCGATCTGTGCCACGGGGCGTATCTCTCCGCTCAGGCCTACCTCCCCGGCAAAGCACACGTCTGACGGAATTGCAAAATCGAAATTGGAGGAAAGCACTGCGCATACCACGGCAAGGTCGCAAGCCGGCTCGGTGACTTTGAGACCGCCTGCCATATTCAGGAACACGTCCTTCTGGCTCAGGCGGAAGCCGGCTCTTTTCTCGAGCACCGCGAGCAGCATATTCAGTCTCCTGACGTCAAAGCCCGTGGCAGAACGCTGAGGAGTGCCGTATACGGCCGAGCTCACGAGGGACTGGACTTCGATGAGGAAAGGGCGGGTGCCGTCCATCATCGCAGCTATGGCCACTCCGCTGAGAGAACTGTCGCGCATAGGTATGAGCATTTCCGAAGGATTGGAAACCTCCCTCAGCCCCGTTCCCGTCATTTCGAAGACCGCGAGTTCGGACGTGGACCCGAAACGGTTCTTGATGCTGCGAAGCATCCTGTACATACCCCTGTTGTCCCCTTCGAACTGAAGCACGACATCGACTATGTGTTCAAGTATCTTCGGTCCGGCGATGCTGCCCTCCTTGGTGATGTGACCTATCAGTATGACCGGGATGCCGGTCTCCTTTGCAAGACGCAGAAGCTGGGCGGCCGTCTCCTTTATCTGGCTTACGGAACCCGGCGAGGATTCTATTGACTGCGAGTACATTGTCTGAACCGAGTCCACTATCATGAGCTGAGGCATCATCTCCCTCGCCCTGAGTATTATGTTCTCCATCAGCGTCTCGCTGAATATCATACAGTTGCCGTCGTCCCCGCCCAGCCTTCGGGCACGCAGTTTCACCTGTTTCGTGCTTTCCTCTCCTGTAACATAGAGGGTTCTGAGATGGGGACAGAACAGAGGAATCTGAAGACTGAGCGTAGACTTGCCTATGCCGGGTTCTCCACCTATCAGGACAAGCGAACCCTGAACAAGTCCCCCTCCGAGTATCCTGTCCATCTCCGCACTGCCCAGCGAAACTCTCGGCTCTTCTGAAAAATCAACTTCCGAAAGGGGCTCCGGCCTGCGGTCGGCAGATAAGCGGGCAGCCGGCGTCTCCTTCCTGCCCGTTGCCACGGTTTCCTCCACCATCGTATTCCACTCCCCGCACGCAGGACACCTTCCCAGCCATTTGGGGCTCTCGTTTCCGCACGAAGTACAGAACCAGCTTGTCTTAATCTTGTTTGCCATTGTCAGTCCACTATTCCAAATTTCTCAAGCTCAAACTTATGCAATCCCCGAAAATAACAAAAAAAAAGATATTGTTCTTTTGCAGGACAATATCTGTTTCTCTGGTACCCCGGAGGGCGACCGTTTCGAAATTGCCGGAATTACTCAGCGCAAGCGCAAGAATCGCACTCAGCAACGCAAGAGTCGCAGCAAGCGCAAGTGTCGCAAGCAACTGCGCAAGTGTCAGCAACCTCCTCAGCAGCCTTCTTTGAGTTGCAGCAATTTCCACAGGAAGCAGCAACTGCAAGAACAGCTACGAAAGCGAGAGACATAAATACCTTCTTCATGGTTCAAAAATTTTTGTTAAACAATATTGTTTTTAAAACTTCGGCAAAAGTAGCACAATTTTTCTTTGCTACAAATAATTTTTAAGAATTTTTAAAAAACTTTTCAACTCAATGGCGATACTTCTCACACTCAAAGACTTCCATACTGTGAACACGGCCTTTGTCTATATGAAAACGGAGGGCGGTCCGAACAATATGAAAGCCCTGGAAACCGGCCGCGCCCGGATTGACGGCGAGCATTCCCCATTTCGGATCGTTCATCACCTTGAGTATGTGGGAATGGCCACAAACGAAAAGATCGGGAGAGAACTCCCTTATCCTCTTCAGAGCAGCAGGATCGTACCTCCCGGGATATCCTCCGATATGGGTCATCAGAATCTTCACGCCCTCCCGCGTGAAGCAGCGGAAAACCGGGCATTCGTCGAGGAGACGACGGTCGTCGATATTGCCGCAGACCGCCACAAGCGGCTTGAATTCCCTGAGTTCAGCCACCAGATCCATTCCCCCGCCAATGTCGCCCGCATGCCACAGTTCATCCACGGGGGAAAGAAAATCCCTGAACGGCGCATCGAATACGCCGTGGGTATCGGATATGAGACCTATCATCATAGTTGAGGAGACTGCCGGACAAATATACGGAATTGTCTATCTTTGCGCGGAACAGGGAAGAAGGAAATTCGGAAACATTATGGAACTATTCCATTCAAGGCTAATCGAAGGCGGCATCTGCACACTCGACAGGGATGAGGCCGCCCACTGCGTAAAGGTTCTGCGCCACCGCACTGGAGACTGCATCAACGTGATTGACGGCAGAGGAACCCTGTACCGCTGTCGGCTGGTCAGCGATTCGCCAAAGGACTGCAGGGCTGAAATTCTGGAATCGGAGAAGGGCTGGGGGTCACATCCCTACAAGCTTACGCTTGCGGTATGTCCTACCAAGAACAACGAGAGATATGAATGGTTCGTGGAAAAGGCCACTGAAATCGGCGTGGACACCATAGTTCCTGTCATAGGAGATCATTCTGAACGCAAGGTATACAAGACTGAGAGGGCCGGGAAAATAGCCCTTTCCGCTGCAAAACAGTCCCTGAAGGCATCGATTCCCTTCATTCCCGAGCCCTGCAGCGTAAAGGACTTCATACTCGCCAGCAGCGGTGACGGGAAGGAAGACAAGGATGGGCTGAAACTTATAGCCTGCTGTTTCGAGGACGAAGAACATCCCCGCACGTCCATAGCAGAGGCTCTCGGAAAGAATCCTGCCAGGAACATCTCCATTCTGATAGGACCTGAAGGAGATTTCTCAAGGGACGAGGCCTCCCTGGCCATAAGCCACGGATTCATACCCGTTCACCTGGGCTCATCGCGGCTCCGTACAGAAACCGCCGGCGTGACCGCCGCCATGGCCGTGTATTTCCACCACATGGACTGACGCAGCTATCAGCCTCACGGCAGCGTCCTGGCGGGCAGCCTCACATCACTGACCAGGCGGTCAGCCTCGGATTATCTGTATGGACCAGTCCATCCCGACCTTTATGATCTGGGAGGCGGACCCCGTCGCGCCGGCTTCGAGGGAAGGGTCGACGATATGGTCCACCGCCGCCCGTATGCTCTCCGATACATCCTTGAACTTCACCGGAGTAGCCTCGCCCGAAACGTTGGCCGATGTGGACACCACCGGACGTCCGAGCCGGCGGCACATCTGCCGGCAGAAATCCATCATCGGAATACGTATCCCGACGCTTCCGTCCTCAGCGACGACATTGGAAGCAAGCGCCCCGGGACCGGTCAGAGCCTCCGGATAGATGATGGTCATAGGCTTGTCATTGACCTCTATCAGCTGGGCCGCAATCTCCGGCATCTCCCTTATGTAGCGGCAAAGCATATCCTCGTCCGAGACAAGCAGGATAAGGCTCTTGCTGTCCTCCCTGTTCTTTATGGAAAAGATGCGGGAAACGGCCTCCGCATCGGTGGCGTCACAGCCGAGTCCCCATACCGTATCGGTGGGATAAAGTATAACGCCTCCGTTCCGAAGGCATCCGACGGCCTTTTCCAGTTCTTCCTTATTCAGGCAGGTAGCCTGGTCAATGTTCTGATTCTTCATCGTTCTTGGTAATTTGAATAAATATCCTGCATCTGTATCCGGCAATCTTCAAAAATAATCTGCTCCGGGTTACTTGTTGAAATGGATGCGCGTGATTATGGGATAATGGTCCGACCAGTGCTTCCTTACCGTCCTGTGCTCCGATGCCCTCATATCCCCCGGATAGAAGATGTAGTCTATCCTCAGAAGAGGCCAGAGTATGGAATAGCTCGCGCCCATTCCCCTGCCCGCATCGCGGAAACTGTCGCGGCGTCCGCGCTGGAGATGGTAATAGGTATATGAAACCGGGCTGTCGTTGAGGTCGCCGCAGACCATCGACGGCACCGGACTCCTGGCTATGTCCTCGAGCACCCTTGCGACCTGGGCCGGGCGACGGGTTATCGAGGCTCTCATCTTGCGGCCCGTTTCCTGGATGGCGGAATGGTAGTCCCTGCGCAAGGATTTTACCAGTGCAGTGAAAGAGAGGCTGTAACTCTCGAGGTGACAATTGTATATGCGCCTGATACCTTCGGAAGTAAGAATGTCCGCATATATGGCGAGGTTGGAGCTCTCGTCGAATTCGACCGCTCCCTTACCCATGACGGGAAGCCGGCTCAGAATGACGTTGCCGTACATTCCCATTTCACTCGAATACATATAATACACGGGTTCATATCCATGGAAATGCCTCTCAATCTCCTGCTTCACGGTCTCAGGATACGGAACGTAGAATTCCTGCAGACATATTATGTCCATATCGCCGGACATTATGTAGGACGCGACGGAATCCAGACAGGCGCTGCGGGTCGGGATTCCGCGACGCGGCTGGGGCGAGAAACGGCCGACGTTGTAGGACATCATACTTATTCCACCGTCATCGGTTTCGGTTTCATCTCCGCCGAAACGGACAAAACCGCCCAGAAACCACAGCGAGGGCAGCAGGGCAATCAGAGGAATGGCAAATGCCCGCGAGCGGCGGACAAGAGCCCATACCAGAAGGAAAAGGTTGAGCAGAAAGAAGGGGACGAAAAGGAGGCCGAAAATGGTCAGGAACCAGGCCTTCACCGGGTTCACCAGCACGGAGAGATAGCTCATCGCCAGAAGTCCCGCCGCAATCAGCAGCAGGAAGCGGGAGGCTATTCCGAAGATACGCGGGCTCCTTCGCCTGTTTCTTTTCCTGTCAGTAATTGCCATAAAGTCTGCGCTTCTTCTTCCAGTAAAGAATCAGCAGCACTCCGAAAAGCATTCCGCCAAGATGTGCGAAATGAGCGACGCCTTCCGCAGTTCCCGTCACGCCGGTAAAGAGTTCTATGCCCGCGAAGATGAGGACGAACCACTTGGCTGTCAGAGTCACAGGAGGGAAAATGAGGGTAAGCCTCGAGTCAGGATACAGCATTGCGTATCCCAGGAGCAGACCGTAAATGGCGCCGGAAGCTCCGACAGTCGGAGTCACCAGAAGCTGGTGATAGGCCTGGGCGGCGCCTGCGACTCCTTCGGCGATTCTGTCCATGAAGACTGCAGACTGTATGGCCTCCACCCCCGTATGGGTAAGGGCAGCTCCGAGTCCCGTCACGATATAGAACAGAAGGTACTTCTTCGGCCCCCACACGCTTTCAAGCACCCTTCCGAAAATCAGGAGAGAGTACATATTGAAGAAGAGATGCCAGAATCCTCCGTGCATGAACATATATGTGAGGTACTGCCACCAGTGGAAAAGAGGTGACTTGGGATAGAACAATGCGAAGAGCGATGTCATCTCCTGAGGTCTGAGGGAGGTGATGACATAGACGAACACATTGATGATTATGAGGTTCAGGGTAACCGGCGGCACGTTTGAGAAAATGCCGCGGCGTCCGTATCCGTCATTGCCGTAATAACTCATGTTTCCGTATCAGAATTTCTTTGCGATGTCTTCCATCGGTATTATGACCATAGTCCTGCGCCCGGAGTTCGTAAACTCGGCATTGGCGCAGGCGAAGAGCGAATCAATCAACCTCTGTGCCTGCAGCGGAGAGGTCAGGGGTTCGTCCGTCGCAGAGCCGGCGCGGGCGAATTTGTCTGCCAATGTGGCAGTCATAGTCTCCTGCAGCATGGAGGAAGTGCCGGATTTGAGTATATCCACAATGCTGTCCAGCATCTGCTCGACACCCTTGTCCCCCTTCTCGAGTGCATAACCCTGAGGAACCCCGTTCACGACCACCGTATCCGTACCGAAGCGGCGTATGTCGAAACCCAGGGAATGAAGGGTCTGAGCATGTTCCTCGATGAGAAGGCAGTTCTCCACCCCTACGCTTATAGGTTCAGGGAAAAGGGTGGACTGTGAAACGGGCCTGTCCGAGGAAAGGGCTTCCAGAAAACGCTCGAAAAGTATCCTTTCGCGGGCTCGTCGTATGTTGATGACCAGGAGGCCGGACTTCACTCCGGTCAGCACATACCGGCCCTGAAGCACAAGCGTGCTGACGGAAGGCAACACACGGTCCTCGAAGAGTTTCCCATAACTCTCGTCTGCAGTCACCTTGCCGCCCCAGCCG
>JAEDEB010000115.1 GCA_016293535.1 Bacteroidales bacterium
TCCGGAACAGCGAAAGCATCTTCGCCGCAAGGCTCGAGAGCGCGGTGCAGTACCTCAAGGAACTTTGCACTGTGGGCAGTGGAAAGCCTGAAACCATCTGCACCGGCCTCCTTTGCCGCAAGATAGGCCACAGCGCTGTGAGGGTCGGACACATAGCCGTCCCGGACATATATCTCCTTCATTGCAGCCATAATCCTCGAATCATCATAGGAATAACCGCTTACAGACGCTGTGAGTTCATCGAAATCGTTTCCGTACAGATACATCATCCTCTCGAAGTTGCTCGGAGCACCTACATCCATCGCGTTCGCAACGGTGCGGACTGACGGACGAGGCTCATAAATGCCCGTGCGGAGATAGAGCGGCACCTCGTCGTTGGCATTCGCCGCGGCGATGAAACGGCCTGCCGGCATACCCATCTTGTGGGCCAGCATACCCGCGGTTATATTCCCGTAATTTCCGCTCGGAACCACGATGTCGGGATACTTGCGTCCTGTAAGTCTTTTCCACCTGGCCCAGCCCATGAAGTAATAGAAGGACTGCGGGATCCAGCGGAGGACATTTATAGAATTTGCCGATGTAACATAATGATTGTTACGGAATTCCCTGTCGTTGAAGACAGCCTTTACAAGAGCCTGGCAGTCATCGAAACAACCGCGGACCTTCAACGGGTGAATATTCCCGCCCAGGGTAGTCATCTGGCTTTCCTGCAGGTCGCTGACCTTGCCTTCCGGATAAAGTACCACCACACGGGTGCCGGGAACGTTGTGGAAACCGGCTGCCACCGCACTTCCAGTGTCGCCAGACGTCGCCGTGAGGACTGTAAGCACATCCGATGAGTGGTTGTCTCTACTCAGAAGACCGAGCATACCGCCCATGAACCTTGCTCCGAAATCCTTGAACGCATAGGTCGGGCCGTGAAAAAGTTCGAGTGCATAATCTCCTTCGCCTACCTTTACGAGAGGACAGTCGAAGTTGTATGCCCTGCGGACCATCGCTTCCAGATCTTTCGCAGGGAAATCGTCTCCGAAGAAGAGTCCGGCAAGATAACAGGCCATATCGGCATACGACTTTGAAGCAAGACTCTCAATCCTGTCCATATCCACTTCCGGAATCCTTTCCGGCACAAACAGGCCACCGTCAGGCGCTAGGCCCATGAATGCCGCATCCCTGAGACTGCAGGGGTGATTCCTTTCTTTGTCGCGGGTGCTGAAAAAATACATTTGAACAACTGTGTTAAATGGCTGACTAATTCTGTTAAAGTGTCTGATTTCCAATGAATCAGATGCTGATGCCCATAAGCTTGCATCCCTTGTTGGAAACCTTCACAACATAGACCTCGCAACCTATGTCACGCCCTTCAAAATGGCGTCTCATCATTCCACCTGCCTTCTCTGCGACTTCGTTTTTGTCACAAAGCGCAAAAACGGATGGACCCGAACCGGAGATATTCATCGCAAGGACTCCGACATCATGAAGATTCCCTCTCAGTTCATCAAAGCCCGGAATGAACTTCTTTCTGTATGGTTCGGCTATGCTGTCCTTCATCGAACGGCCTATCAATCCTATGTTTCCAGTGCACAAACCGGCGACAAGACCTCCGACATTGCCCCATTGGCTTACCGCGTCGTGCATCGGGACCTCCTTCGGGAGAATCTCTCGTGCTTCCTTGGTGTTCACGACGAGGTGAGGGTGGACAACGGCGCAGTAGAAGTTGCCCGGAACAGGGAGTTTGATTATATCCAGTGGTTCATATCCCCGGATAAGGACTATTCCGCCCATAACTGCCGGAGCAGCGTTGTCGGCGTGGTATCCGCCGCTCGCAAGGCGTTCGCCCTCCATTGCGCAGAGCACCACCTCCTCCTCGGAAAGCGGACAGCCGAAAAGTTCGTTCATACCGTAGGCGGCGGCAGCGGAAGACGCGGCACTCGAGCCTATTCCCGAGCCCGGATATATCTTTTCGCATATAGTCACCTCGATCTTCGCCTTTTTCCCAATTCTCTGGAGGAAACTGCGGACCACAGGGGTAATCACGTTCATCTCTATGTCTTCCGGCATAGGGACTCCGCTCTTGTTGATGATGGTGAGCCCGTCTCCCTCGCTCTCGGTGATTTCGATTATGTCTCCCACATCGTCAAGCGCGAGACCTATCACGTCGAAGCCGCAACCCATATTGGCGATTGATGCCGGGGCAAATACTCTTACCTTTTTCATGAACTGAACTTTTTGTATTGTTATCTTCTATATCATTATCAATATGGATTCCCGGGCAAATTCTCCCTTAGAAATCAAAAGGGTCTGTCAGTTTCCTGGCAGACCCGTCAAGTATTGTTATCACACACCAAACAAGCCTGCCAATCTATTGACCGGTACCAGTGGTTGTCGTGGTGGTGGTAATGTTTCTCATGACTCTGCAATGTTATGAAAAAATTTTCAAAACTCCAAGCCCCGGCACAAAATCGCATGCTTGCCGGTAAGACCTGAACCTACATCAGCTGAACCTACAGCTGAGCCTTGATGAGCTCAACGGCTCCGGTCTTGGAATCAAGGGTAATCTGGGAATAGCCCGAGCCGTAGAGATAATAACCCGAATACCTCTTGAGATTGAAGTCGCTGGTGAACTTGCCGCTTCCCGTCGCA
>JAEDEB010000058.1 GCA_016293535.1 Bacteroidales bacterium
GCACCAATTTGGTCTCACCGAGCAAGTCGCAATTTTGCATATCCCTGGTAATCAGTAATTTACAATTTTTATGGTTGCGCGGTGATTTGCTGGAGCCCCGTTCACGCCTCCATCAGATCCCCAATTTCAAATCGGCGCGGTCTCAAAGCCTCTGTAACTATATAAATGACAACATTTTCAAAGAACTATTATGAATTTTTACCGGACACTGATGATTTGACCTAAAGATGAGCTTGGGCAGCAGTTTGGCACAATCGACGAGTATCTTTGTTCCTGTAAACAAGTAAAGGGGATATGAGGCTGATCGACTTCATGCGGGAGTTTCCCGACTGCCAATCTGGGCGATGCTTCATAAATTCCGTAACGCTATGGGTAAGCGGGATGCCGAGTACGAGGTATGCGGGATGGTAGAACTTGACGAAGGCTTCTTCTCTACCGAAGTCCCTGATTCCGAGAAGGATAAACCTATCATTTTTTACACATTACTAAATTTTTTGATATGAGACAAGAAGTAGTCCAAAGAATCGGAGTTACATTCAGTCAGTATTGCTCCAACTATGAAAACGCGCTGACAAAATTCGGATTCCAACCTTGGTGCAGAACGAATCGTTCCATGCATGAAAGTAATCAAGTTTCATTATTCCTAGAAGCATACAAGTATTCCTCGAACGACCCCAGCAACATTTTTACTTGGCATGAGCTTCCGATCCCCGCATTTCTGGGGAACTTGAAACAGGAAATCCAACATATAGACGGTTTCATCATTGACAACAACCTCAAGTCCATATTCTTCATTGAAGCTAAACGCATCTCCCACCAGCGCAGAATCGGCGAACTATCCAGAGATGATGAGAGAATGTTCGATATTCGCAAAGAGATATACCACGGAAACGGCGATTTCAGGGGTCTAAATCTTTTCGAATACGATGCTTTCGTAATCAGTCTCGCTGACATATGGGCAAGCGAAAAGCAGTGGGGTCGCAAGATCGTTGACAATTGGGATGATGAATGCGAACACATGTTCAGTGAAGAAAATCCATTGAAGAATGGTGTGAAAGAGATTATCACTGATTACTTTGTCGGATATTCCCTGGTCCCATTGTTTGATTCAAAGGAGTATTCAAAATGCTTGGCGGAACTTAACGAACCAAACAATGAGCTGAGGAAGACTGCTCTGAAAGAGAGGCAGTATTTTCTTAAGCACGGAAAGCACCATACGGGAGAAGGGAGCGGAATTCTTGCTTGGTCTGACGAGTTAGAATTTGAAAGGTTGCTCGCTGACCTGAATTGGGAAGAGAGCGATGATTAATTAATAATCAATCATCTAGCAATTGCAGCACTGCGGCCTAGCCGTTGTAGTGCTTCTTTTGCACGAACTAAAGGTTAGTAATAGCGATTTTTGTTGCGAAAGGTTTAATTTTGAGGACTTGAGTCGTTAGATAATGAGATTACAATCTCATTATTGCGATGAATGGATTCAGATTTGTGCTGACAATTGTACTGACAACTATCCTTGCCGTGTCTTCCTTTGCCGCGGACTGCTTATTTAATGTCCCGATGTCAGAAGATTTGACGATGCCTACGAAACTCAGATGTGAGAGGCAGGTCAATCCGGTCGGGGTAGCCGTGCGTAAGCCTCTCTTTTCCTGGTATCCGGGCCCATCCGGTCAGTCCGCTTACCGGATACGGGTTTTTGCCGATATCCCGTCAGTTCAGGACTCCTCTGCGGCCCCGGAGTCTCAGTCGTTGGTCTGGGATTCGGGATGGGTGGAGAGTTCCGAGTTCATTGATGTAGAATATGAGGGTCATCGTCTCGAGTCAGGACGCGGCTACAGTTGGACTGTACAATTGAAGGATGCTGATGGGAATATCGGTGAGATTTCTGAGAGTCAGCACTTTGTAACTGCGTTCTTCGAACAGTCGGATTGGGGAGGGGAGTGGATCGGGTATGAGCGGGCCAATCCCTGGGACCGTGAGGATTTCCATTCGGAACTGTCAGCCCGTTATTTCAGAACGGTAATAAATGTAACGCGAAAAGTCAGGGCAGCCTATGCGCATGTCTGCGGAATAGGCTATCATGAATTCCATATAGGCACCGCCCCTGCCGCAGTCGCCCCGGCCGCCTCCGCCGCAGTAGCAGCCATCGCAGCCACCCCGGCCTCCGCCGCAGTCGCCCCTGACGCCCCGGCCGCAAACGAGGGCACGAAGGTCGGCGACCGCGTCCTTTCGCCGCTTCCGTCCGAATATAACAATGAGGTGCTTTCGATAAGCTATGATGTCACGGACCGGCTGACTATGGGCCGCAACGTCCTTGGCCTCGTACTCGGAAATGGCTATTACTACAACATGCAGCAGGGTTTTGCTCCGCGAAACAACCACAGCTTCGGATATCCTAAACTCCGTTTCGAACTGGACATCTTCTATGAGGATGGCGACATGGAGCGTATCTGTTCGTCTGCCCGTGGCTGGAAGATGAACTGCGACGGCCCCGTCCGTGTCAATAATATGTATGATGGTGAGGTCTATGATGCGCGCAAGGAACTGGACGCTTGGCTTGATCCGCAGTACGATGACTCCGCTTGGAAGCGTCCGGAGGCCGTGAACATATTCGGTCAGGCTCTAATCCGCCCTCAGCCGGTACGGGGAATGAAGGTGTGTGACCGTCTCCCTGTCAGATCGCTCACGAAACTCGGGGACTCATGGATGCTGGACTTCGGCCAGAATCTCACAGGCTGGGTCAGAATGAAGGTCCGTGCCGAAAGGGGCGATACCGTCCGCATAGATTTCGCGGAGAAACTGTATCCTGACGGAACCCTCGACAAAAGCAATCTGCGCGATTCCTATGCACGCGACCTCTATATTGCGCGCGGAGACGCGGAGGAATCATGGGCGCCGGTATTCTCTTATCACGGTTTCAGATATGCACTCGTATCCGGCCTGGGATATGAACCTTCGAAGGAGGATTTCGTCGCCGAGTACATATCGGACGACGTGGAGCGCACCGGATGGTTCGAAACCGACGACGAGGTGTTCAACCGCGTGATTGCCAATGCGGTGGAAAGTATTCGAGGCACATGGAAGGGCGTTCCTCTGGATTGCCCTCAGCGTTCGAAGAGGCTCCCGTGGCTGGGTGACCGCAATATCGAGCACCTCGGAGAGATGTACCTGTTCGACCTGAATTCCAATTACGAGTACTGGTTTTCGCAGATAGCTCTCGCCCAGCGTGCAGACGGGTGCATCCCCGATGTCGCTCCCGCCTATTGGTACAATTATACGGACAATGTCTCCTGGCCTTCGGTTTTCGTCATCGGCGCCCTGAACTCCTGTCTCGTGTACGGTAACTATCGTGCGATGGAGGACAATTATGACAGTATGGTCCGATGGATACGTCATCTCGAATACTGCTACGGCGACGAAGGTATAATGACAAAGGACCGTTATGGCGACTGGGGTGTCCCGCCGGAGGACAGGAATATCAAACACACCCTCGATGAGAGCCGGAAAACCGACGGTATGCTCATTTCGACAGCTTACCATTATTATCTGCTCAGGTGCATGTCCCATATCGCCGGGTGCATAGGTCGGGATGGCGACGTACCGCAGTTCGAGGCCGAGGCTGCGCGGGTTATGGATGCCTTCAACGGACGGTTCTACGATGATGCGCACGGATATTACGGCAACGGCACCCTTACGGCGAATATTCTGCCTGCGTCGCTTGGGATGGTGCCGGCGGAGAGGATGGAGGGCGTAAGGAATGCGGTTCGCGGCGCTCTCGACGCCCGGGGCGGTCAGGTGAGTTCCGGGGTCATCGGGCTTCAATGGATGATGCGCGGACTTCGCCGACTCGGACTTGACGACTATGCATATCACCTCGCGGTGAATACGGATTATCCGAGTTACGGATATATGGTCAAGAATGGTGCAACGACGATATGGGAGTACTGGAACGGCGATTCCATACTCGACAGTTCCCATAACCATGTGATGCTTCTGGGAGATTTGATACCGTGGTGCTTCGAGGACCTTGCCGGAATCAGGGCGTCCTCGCCGGCTTTCGCTTCCCTTAGGATGGAACCTGCCTTCGCGACTCCGTTCAACCATATACGTGCGGTGAGGGATACTCCGTACGGCCGGGTGACCAGCGAATGGAACAGAAAGAAATGCGGACAGATAGTATGGGAAATCTGCCTTCCTGAAGGGGTTGCGGCGGAGGTCGTCCTCCCCGACAGGACCGTATCGGTATGCGGCGGTGCTCATAAATTCACCGTATCAGCTTCGGCAGCACGTGAACTATCCGCTTCAGCAGTACGTGACCTATCCGCTTCGGCAGTAGGAGAACTGTCTGCTTCAAAGAAAGGAATATGACGGGTTTGGATTACAGTGGACTCACTTCCGTTTTCGGGAAGTATTACAAGCGTCTCGTGGCTTACTCGAAGCGCTATGTCCAGTCCTATGATGAGGCTCAGGACATAGTCCAGGAGTGTTTTCTCAAGCTTTGGGAGCGCCGAAACAGACTTTCGGATTTTTCTGTGCCGGCGCTGCTTTATACCATGGTAAGGAATGCCTGCCTCGATTCCCTGAAGCACAGGGCGGCTGTCTCGAATTTCGAGGCGGGTTATTTCAGGTCTCACGCCACCTGGGACAGTGTGTATGATCAGGATTTTCTCGGCACCACTGAAGGGTCCGGTCTCTACTCTGAACTGTACAGGGTGGTTCGCAAGGAGGTCTCGAAACTCCCTCAACGGTGCAGGGAAGTATTTGTGCTAAGCCGTTTCGAAGGCTTGTCCAACCACGAAATAGCAGAGCGCCTGGGTATTACCGACCAGGCTGTCCACAAACACATTGACAATGCTGTCCGCAAACTCCGCAGGACAATACGCTGATTTTCTTTGACGGGTACATTCTTGCTGTCGGAGGTTTAATTCCGCCAGTGTCCGTCGTTTATTTCATATCAATTGACCCAAATACCGAAAATGTACGACAGAAACATTCTCAAAACCTTGACGGAGAAGTACTGCGAAGGTGAAGCGACGCCTGCGCAGATGAATGAGCTTGACGCTCTGATACGTGAAGATTCGTCCGCCAGGGAGGAATTCCACAGATTCTGCCTCGACTGGCAGAACAACCATAAGCTTGATTCCATAGAAGAACACGCTCTTACATCGCTGATTTCCCGCATAGAGGACAGCCGATGCAGCAAAGGCTCTGTCAGGACCAAGCTAGTTTTCGCATATTCACTGGCAGCCGCTGCTGTCGTAATCTGCATGCTGACTGTCTTTGCAGAATTGCCGTGGAACAACCGGGAGGAAGAAAGGTATTCGGTATGCGCATCGGACAACAACTCCGCTGTCGTAAATCTCCCCGATGCCTCCAGCATACGCCTGATGGATGGTGCCAGACTCGGCTATACCTCGGAGTTCAGTCCGAGGAACAGGAATGTCGATTTTAGCGGTGATGCGTATTTCGACATTTCCACGGATCCTGAGCATCCTTTTTCTGTCAATATGGGTGAAAACAGGCTCAAGGTCTACGGAACCAAGTTCAATGTCACCTCGAGAAAGGAAATCCTGACCGTAACCCTCGTCAAGGGCTCTGTTGAGTTGGAAACCCCGACCCGCGGGATACGCATCGCTCCGGGCGAGATGGTCAGGTACAATCAGGCAACGGGGGAAGTCAGTGTCCGCTATGTCAATCCTGAATCCTATCTGGCCCTTATGGAGGGCAATCTTGGCTACTGCAACGTGACGCTTGCAGAGCTGGTATCATATCTGGGCAATGTCTACGGCAAGGACATCAGCCTTTCTTCAGAACTGGCCTCCAACCCTACCCGATATACTCTCAGGCTCGTGAACAACGAGGAATTCGATGACGTTATCGATGCGCTCAGGGTTATGATTCCCATGTCAGTCCGTACGGAAGGAGACCGTGTATGGCTTACTGAAAAATAACGCAGCCTTACATATTGCATAATTGACAACAACCAACCAAAAACGATGATAACCAACCGTTCATTCCGCGCAACTGCGGTTGCCGTTCTGCTTCTGCTGGCAGGTGCCCTCGCCTCTGCACAGAACCAGTCCGTAACCGCAAGTTTCAAGGATACTCCGATGTCGGAGGTCCTTGCCAAGATTGAGAAACAGACAGGTCTCTCCTTTATGTACGAGAGCCAGATCAACCTGACGAAACCGGTCACTGCAAACTTTGACCATCAGCCGGTTTCCGAGGTGCTGAAGCAACTTCTTGGCAACGGAGCCGAGATTACCTTCAAGGGCCGGATAGTAGTGATCAAGGCCCCGCAGCAGAAAGCGGCTCCAGCCACAACTCCCACGAGGAAGCAGGTAAGGGGAAGGGTCACCGACTCTGCCGGTGAACCCCTTTCCGGGGCTTCCGTAATGGTGAAAGGCACCAGGCAGGGGGCAATTGCCGATCTGGATGGCTGGTTTACCCTGCAGGATATCGATTTTCCGGCAAGGATGACTGTCTCCTACATAGGATATGCTGACCAGGATATCACCGTGAACGGAGATGAGAAGGACCTGAACATCGTGCTCGACGACAGTATGAACATACTCGAAGACGTTGTCGTGGTAGGGTACGGTACCCAGAAAAGGGTCAATGTGACGGGTTCGGTTTCTGTCATCGATGGCCAGACCCTCAATGCGCGTCCGGTTACCAATGCCGCCATTGCTGTGCAGGGCGCAGACCCGGGACTTACTGTCAGCATGGGTAACGGTTCCATAGAAGGAACACAGGTCACATTGAACATCAGAGGCAATGTCTCCATCAACAGCGGTTCTCCGCTGGTGCTCGTGGACGGCGTCGACGGTTCCCTTTCACAGGTCAACCCGAATGATATCGAGTCCATATCCATACTCAAGGATGCCTCCGCCTGCGCCCTGTACGGAGCACGTGCTTCGGCCGGTGTGATACTGATCACCACGAAGAGCGGAAGCGAAGGAGTTACCCGCATCAATTACAGCGGCCGCGCAGGAATTTCCATGAATACTACCTCCACGGACTTCATGACCTGTGGCTACGATTATGTGACTCTCTGCAACGAGTTCTATACTACGGAGTATGGCTACGGTTCCTGGACCTACAACGAGGAGCAGATGCAGATGCTCTACGAACGCAGGAACGATGTAAAGGAAGACCCATCGCGCCCCTGGGTTGTTCCGGACGAGTCGGGGGTCTATACCTGGCTCTATCTCGGTAACTTCGACTGGTACGGCTATCTCTTCAAGAGAGTACGTCCGGAGACTGAACACAATGTATCAGTTACCGGCGGCAATGACCGTGTGAAGTATTATGCTTCAGGTCGTTATCTCTACCGCGAAGGAGTCTTCAATAACGGCGCGGCAGATTTCTACAACGGCTTCTCCTTCAGGACGAAACTCGATGCCAAGATTACAAAGTGGCTAAGCTACACGGCGAACATAAGCTACGAGAAGACAAAATACGACTACGGCGGCTTCTACGAGCAGGACGGAGCGGATGCAGTGGTCCTCACCAACGGCAACCACAGTGCCTTCTATAACGCCAACCAGAACATTTCTCCTACCTATGTGCCATTCAACCCTGACGGGTCGATAAACGTGCAGCCGGGCTTCATGGATGCTGCTTCCCAGCTCGGAACTGGCCGTGTACCTACCTGGATGGATGGCCGCAACGAAAACAGGCGTACGAAGAAGTATCTCACTCTGATGAACCGCTTCGTCTTCGATATTTGCAAGGGACTGAAGTTCACGGCCGATTATACCTACAAGGATAACGGGTCCCTGGCCGCCTACCGTTGTCATCCCATCGCCAACGCCTACGACAACATCAACAAGCGTTTCTATCCGGAACCGGGTTACACTTCTGGCGCTATCTACGATTTCTATCAGGAGACGAGGCTGGATTATGATGCACATATAGTCAACGCGTTCCTGAATTACGACGCGAAGCTGGGGAAACATTCACTCGGTTTTACGGCCGGTATGAACTTCAACGACGTACACCAGACCCAGGTGAAGATGCGCCAGAAGGGCTCCATCTCCGATGACCTTGCCTATATAGACCTTGCAAACGGAACAATTGACATTCTGACCGAAAACAATACGGCTTACCGTACCATAGGTTTCTTCGCGAGACTGAATTACAGCTATGCAGACAGATATCTTCTGGAACTTTCGGGAAGGTATGACGGAACTTCCCGTTTCCCCGTCGGTGACAGGTGGTGCTTCTTCCCTTCCGTCTCAGCCGGATGGCGTATGTCCGAGGAACCTTTCTGGGAACCGCTGAAATCAGTATGGAACAAGGCCAAACTCCGTCTCTCCTACGGTGCCCTCGGGAACCAGCAGGTCAGCAACTACTATTACTGGGATCTCATCACAACATCCCAGCTCTCCTACACTTTCGACGGAGAGAACAAAGCTCCCAAGGCAACGGTCAGCAACCCGGTTTCACCCAATCTGACCTGGGAAACGGTTGTCAGCTACAATCTCGGTCTCGACCTTGGATTCTTCAGAGACAGGCTCAACGTTTCGGCAGATGCGTTCATACGTGACACCAAGAACATGCTGACCTCGTCGATGACCCTCCCGAGCACCTATGGCGCAAGCGCTCCGAAGGAGAACGCAGCTGACCTCAGGACCACCGGTTACGAAATTGCAATAAGCTGGAATGAGACCCGCAAGGTACTCGGAGAGCCTCTTTCCTACGGGGCGACCTTTACTCTCGGAGACTACGTCAGCAAGATAACGAGATTCAACAATCCGAACAACTCGCTCAGCAGCAATTATGTAGGCAAGACGCTCGGAGAAATATGGGGCTTCCACATCAACGGTCTCTTCAAAAGCGACGAGGAGGCGGAAATCTATTCCGCCAACATTGACGACAGGTCCTACAACAAGGGTGTATATTCCTGCATCGCTCCTTACAACAAGCTGATGGCTGGTGATATCATCATCCACGACAGCGACGGAAACGGAGTCATCAGCACCGGTGCCAACACCCTTGACGACCCTGGTGACAGGAAGGTGATAGGAAACAGCCTTCCACGCTATCAGTATGCTATCAAGACAAACTTTTCCTGGTACGGAGTTGACCTGAGCCTCTTCATACAGGGTGTCGGCAAGCGCGACTGGATGCCGGACAACCTCTGCGACTATTTCTGGATGCTTTACCATAACCAGAGACCTACTTTCCTCATCAAGGATTTCGAGAAAATGTGCTGGTCGCCTGAGAATCCGGATGCATACTTCCCGCGCAGGAGGTCCCATTATGCGGGAACTGTCAATGGCCCGCGCTCCCTCTCCTACGCCAATGACTATTTCCTCCAGAATGCAGCCTACATACGTCTGAAGAACATTACCGTAGGTTACACCCTTCCTCTGAAGACCAAGGCTATACAGAAATGCCGCTTCTATTTCAACGGCGAGAACCTCGGATACTGGTCTCCTATGAAGAAACACTGCAAGACGGTCGATCCTGAGATTGCGACCTCCGCTTCTCACGGTGACAACATGTACCCTTTCTCGATGACCCTCTCCCTGGGTGTCGACATCACATTCTAAATGGAAAGAACAATGGAAAAGACAAGATATATCATTGCCGCCGCAGCAGTCCTTCTCCTGACTTCCTGTGAGGGCTTTCTTACAAAGGAGCCTGAGACCCAGCTTACCTCTGCATCATATTTCTCCACTCCGACCCATCTCGAACTCTGGACCAACAACTTCTACTACGCGATGCCGGATCAGGACGATGCTGCCACGCAGTGGGCTGACGATGTTTTCGCGAAGGTCCGCAGCACTCTGCAGCAGGGCACCAGAAGCGCATCTTCCGAGTCATGGTCATGGAGCAACCTGAGGAATATCAATTACTTCTTTGAAAACGAATACAGGTGTTCCGATGCTGCGGCAAGACGCAAGTATGAGGGTGTCGCCCACTTTTTCCGTGCCCATTTCTACTGGCTCAACTACAGGAAGTACGGTGATATGCCTTATTACGACTATGTGATCAGTTCGGATGATATTGGGTCGCTCAGGAAACCGCGCGACAGCAGGGGATACATAGCCTACAAGATTATGCAGGACCTCGACAGCGCAGCCGCAAAGCTTCCGGAGAAGTGGCCTGCCCAGCCTGTCTATCACGTCTCGAAGGCAGCTGCGCTCGCCCTCAAATCGAGGGTGGCTCTCTTCGAGGGAACCTTCAGGAAATATCACGGCGTGCCTGACGAGGTTGTGGACGGGGAGACTCTGAGTCCGGAATGGTTCCTCACCAGGGCAGCGGAAGCGGCTCACGAAGTCATGGGCAAGGGTTATTCGCTCTACGACAGGAACGACAAGGGCCTTGTCGCAGGTGATAGAACTCCTTACCGCGAGTATTTCACTCTTGGGACCACGGACGCATGCGAGACCATACTCGCGAAGAGGTACGAGACCTCGATGAACATCACCCACAGCGTTCAGTTCAATATGTCCAATGCCCAGGCGAGTGCCACCCGCAGGTTCGTGAACCATTATCTCATGGCGGACGGAACGACCTTCCAGAGCCTTCCGGACTGGGAGACCAAGTCCTATTTCGAACAGTTCCAGGGAAGGGACCCGCGTCTTGCCCAGACCATACAGGCTCCCGGCTACGTCCAGGAAGCGGACACCTTGGTTTCGCCTCTGCTCTTTACCAAGACCCTCAGCGGCTACAGAATCATAAAGTATGTCAGCTCCAGTTCCCACGACCAGGGAGCGAAGTCTGAAACTGACTATCCGTACATCCGATATGCCGAGGTCCTTCTGAATTATGCCGAAGCGAAAGCTGAACTTGGAACTCTTACGACTGAGGATGTCAATGAGACCATAGACCTCATACGCGAAAGGGCGGGTGTGGCCCCTCTTTCAAGCGTACCATCAGTTGTGGATCCGCTTATGAAGGAGTACTATCCAAATGCAAGCGGAAGCCAGCTCGCAGCGATACTTGAAATCCGTCGCGAGAGGACAGTCGAACTCGTTTGCGAGAATTTCAGGATATGGGATCTCATAAGGTGGAAGGAAGGCAAGTGGATATGTCCTGCATACACGGGCGGTTTCTCGGGAATATATCTGGCTGAACTGGGAGAACAGGAACTCGACGGGGATGAAACCCCTGACGCATACTTCTACAGGGGCGCAAACCGTCCTTCAGGAATCAGCAAGAAGATCCCTCAGGAGAACGTGATAAGGCTGGGAACGAACACCGTACTCACTGTCAAGGGTGTCCAGAACAAGGAAAAGGGCTATCTGACAACCTACAACAGCGAGAAATATAAGTGGGATGAGGAAAAGGACTATCTCTGGCCAATACCGCTTTCCCAGATTCAGGAAACCGGAGGTGCCCTTTCACAGAACCCGGGATACGAGGATATTGAAAGATGAAACACATGCCAGACATAATGCCAGGTTTCTTTCCTACGCTTCTGTTCCTGCTTGCCGTCGCGTGCGAGCCGGTTCCGACCCCCGTGCAGTCGGAGATGATAGAAAACCCGTCTGTGCCGTCGATCCTCAGAGTCAGGACCGGCGATGAGGTCAGGGTCGGAGGAGAGGGCTATATGGTCGACGACTTCATTACCTTCGACTGCGAAACCTTCGACGGTTCGAAGCTTGAGATCCAGTGCCCTGTGACTGATGCGAGGGCGGACTATGCGATGCTGCGCATTGCTGAAGGATTCATATCCGACATGGACTATGTCGTCGAACTCAGGAGGGATGGAGAATACCAGATTCTCGGAGAGACAACGGTGGTGTTGACGGACGAGGGACCAGTGGATCCCGTTGAAGAAGTCAATGTCAGGGGCTCGGTTCTTTGCGATGGCCTTCCTGTTCCGGGAGTATGGATTTCCGACGGGGTGGCCTGGGCCCTTACAGGGGAGGACGGATCTTATTCGATGAAATCGGAGAAGAAATTCGGGCTCATATTCATGGTCATACCTTCCGGATACGAGGCCCCCGCCGATGGTTCTTTCCCGGAATTCTGGCGGAAGTTCTCTTCCGTCGATGCCGAAGACGAAGAGAACGTGGATTTCGAACTTGTGAAGGTCGATAATGATGTCCATAAGATGATACTCACCGCGGACTGGCACATAGCCGGACGTTATGGTGATTCGTCGTGGCTGGGGCAGACCTATGGAGCTGAGATGTTGTCCCTCGAATCCGAGGTGCCGGTCTATGAACTTGCTCTTGGCGATCTTACCTGGGATTCTTTCTGGTACACCAACTCCATTTTCCCTATGACTTGGAGAAATCTCAACGCCCACCGCAATCACATCATTTTCCCTGTAATCGGCAACCACGATTTCGATTACAAGTGCAAGACCCAACTTGAGGCTTCAGCCAGATACAGGAGTGCCCTCGGCCCTCTCTGCTATTCGATGAACATAGGCAAGGTCCATTATGTCGTAATGAACGATATTGCATATTTCAATTCCACAGGAACGGTTGAAGGAAGGAATCCTTTGGAAATGGTGTCGGCCGAGGACCTGGAATGGCTCAGGGAGGATCTCAGCCACGTGGATCTCTCAACCCCTGTAGTGCTTGCCGTCCACGCCGCTGTCAACAAGTTCGTATGGAGCGGGAACCGTTGGATGCTCTCGACCATAGTCCGCAATGCCGATGACCTGCTCGGCCTGTTCTCGGACTTCGAGGACGTGCGCATAGTCGCCGGACACAGACATATCAGCCATTACATGGATCTCAAGGCCGAAGGCAGGCCTTATGCGAAGAACCGGATGGTCGAGTATACAGT
The DNA here is from genome assembly GCA_016293535.1 of Bacteroidales bacterium. Classification (GTDB taxonomy): domain Bacteria; phylum Bacteroidota; class Bacteroidia; order Bacteroidales; family UBA932; genus Cryptobacteroides. The sequence continues at coordinate 12,757 of JAEDEB010000058.1, forward strand.
TCCTCCGGTGGGCGGAACGCTCTGGTCCTCCCACGACCTCTGCGGTTTCGACATCGGTACAGACGGCTGTCCTCCTTGCTATGAGGTATGTGAGGTCAACGGGAAGGATTTTACCTTCACTTTCCGCTCATACGGAGAGGATGAGAACTTCCAGATGAGGTGTTACGACATGAACTCGGTAAAGAAGTTCTGGGATACGGATTCCCGGGTAAATACCCTCTATACTGCGAAGGCTATGTACAGTTACAGTTCCCTGTTCGGTCCGTACGAGGCCAATAGCGTTTTCATCAACGTTTTCGCTGGAGATCCGAGGATGGAGAACATCAGGGTCGAGGTCTTCGAGGGTCAGACAGCTCTGCCGGTTACCGTGGTCGGAGTCTATGATCCCCAGCATGTTGCGTCCTACGATGTGCTTGCCTATACCGAAAACGGTTCCGTAAACAGTGCCTTCAAGTCTGTCGTCAGTTCCCATATCTTCAAGGTAGTTGCATCCGATGCAGAAACCGACCTGACTGTGAAACTGACTGACCGCTACGGCAGAGTATATACTCAGAAAGTGGAAAGGCCGAAGGCGTTTTCCTCCTATACGAAATATTGAAAACAACCTATTAATCAATAGTTCGGTAAAATTATAAAAGTTATACAGCGGCCCGGAGGCCGTAGAATAA
>JAEDEB010000059.1 GCA_016293535.1 Bacteroidales bacterium
CGAGACCGACTGACCAGAAGTTACCCCAGCGGTGGTCAGGATGGAAGCGGGAAGATGCATCGCGGCGGTATGAAGCGCTGAAGAAGTATCTGTTCGCATAGTCATACTGTGCGCGTATGAAGTAACCTTCGTTGTTGTAAACACCTGAAGAAGAGCCGCAGGCAGCTCCGTCAACGACTGCTCCGTTGAGCTCGAGGTTGTCCATCGAGAAGAGTTTCTTCTTGTAGCCGGAGAGACTGGTGCTGGTGCTCTTGTAGTACTCGTGGCCTATGAGGGCGCTCACGTGGTGCTCGCCGAAGGAGTGGGAGTAGTTGAGCAGCTGCTGGAAGTTGATTCTCCAGGAACGTCCGTGTGATACCTCAAGAGTACCTCCGTCGGTTACGAACTGGCCGTACCAGGAGTTGCTGAGACTCTTTCCGCGGTACTCGTCAAGGGCCATGCCTGCATTTACGGTGAAGGTGAAGTCCTTGAGGAAGCGGACCTCGGCATAACCGTTGGCGGTCAGGGCGTTGCCCTGGGTTTCTTCCTTGTCGAGGGTAACTGCCTGAAGGCCGTTGGCATTGGCCTGAACAGCTCTGTAGAAGCCGGCATTGGCACCGTTACCGTAGTCGTAGCGGATGAGACCGTGGTCGTCATACATGTGTGTACCGTCGGCATTGCGTATGTACAGAGGATAGACAGGAGCGATGGTATTGGCGAAGGCGAAGATGTTGCCGGTAGAGCCGGAACCCTCGTCACTGTTACCGTTTCTCCAGTTGTAGTGGGTGTAGGCCATGTTTCCGCCTACCTTGAGCCACTTCTTGATCTGGTAATCGGCGCGCATGCGGGCGGTGAAGCGGTCCATGCTTTCGCCGAGGATTATACCTTTGTTGTTGAGGTAGCCGATTGAGGCGAAGAAGGTGCCCTTTTCGTTGCCGCCCTGAACGCTGGCGTTATATTCCTGACGGACGGAAGTGGTATAGGCCTCATCCATCCAGTTGTCCGGAGTCACGAGGTAATCGACGCCGTTGTAGTTCACGATGCGGCCGAGGGTGGCGTTAGGGTTGAATCTTCCGTCAGTTCCGATGAGGAGCTGTCCCTTGGGAGCGGTGAAGATTTTGTATCCGAGTCCGCCGTCGGCGAGAGAACCGTCAATGGTGCTGGCTGCCTTGTAATAGGCATCTGCAGGAGACATGCCCAGTCCGTCCTTCGCAACGTTGTAGTTGTAGTTGGCGGAGTAGTATGCCTCGTAGTACTGACGCGGGTCAGTAATGTAGTCGTAGGTCTTGAGTGCTCTAGAGTTGACGCCGACCTTTGCCTCTACATTGACTATTGCGCGTCCTGCTGCTGCCTTCTTCGTGGTAATCATAATCACACCGTTGGCACCGCGGCTGCCGTAGAGGGCATTGGAGGCGGCGTCCTTGAGTATGGTCATACTCTCGATATCGGCAGAGTTGATGTTGTTCATATCTCCGGAATAAGGCACGCCGTCTATTACATAGAGAGGAGTGTTGCCGGCAGAAATAGAACTTGTACCGCGGATTCGCAGGGTCGGGGAGCTGCCCAGCGAGCCGGAAGTGGTGGTCATCTGCACACCGGCAACCTTTCCTTCAAGGGCCCTGGTGGCGTCAGAGGTCTGGACTTTTGCGATTTCGTCGGACTTCACAACGGTGGCAGAGCCGGTAAAGGCCTCCTTTGTGCTCTGTCCGAAGGCGACGACGATGGTCTCGTCAATCATCTGGGTGTCCGGGTCGAGCGCGATGTCGAGCACTGCGCGGCCTGCAATCTCCACGTCCTGAGCTACATAGCCGAGGCAGGAAACCAGGAGGGTCCCGTCTGCGGATGCCGAAATCTTGTAGGCACCCTTTGCGTCGGTAATGGTGTAGGCCTTTGTCGCCTTGTCAACTATGGCGACTCCGCCGACAACTTCGCCTGTAGAACTGTCTGTAACCACACCGCTTATCTGCAGATTCTGTGCAAAGCTGGTTGCGGAAGCCAGTACAAGCGCCAAAGCCGTGAAAAAAAGTTTGATTTTTTTCATAAGCACTTACTTTTAGTTAAACATAAATATCTTAATACATTAATTCCTTTTCAGGAGCGTTTCGCCCGTTGGAAACCTGTAAGGAAAAACGAGCGTTTTTTCAAGCGCTTCAAAAGGCAAAGTTAGAAATCAAATCTTAAAAACAAAATTATTCTTATTTAGTCCAAAAATATGTCCAATAGTGATTTCGCGACACTTTGCTTATGAATTCGTAGCCGCAGCGCGGCATTTGTTACGATTTGAAAGCGAAAATATAAATTCTACTGGATAAACAATATTTTTCGGGCTGATAAAAAATTTTTTTGCTTGCCATTTTCCTGCCTGTCTATCAAGGTTTTCGGCCCTTTTCCGGGCGCTCGTCATTTCGCTGTAAAATACTGTCACAAAAGACGCTCGATTTCAGGTACACTGCCTGAACTTGACTTATAAAACGAATCTGAGATATAGAAGGTAGTATCAGATATTTATGTTTAATTTAATTGATCGCTTATGAAAAAAATCAGACTTTTTTTCACAGCCCTTGCAGTGCTGATGGCGTCCGTGGTAGCCTCTGCCCAAACACTTGAGGTTCACGGAGTTGTCTCTGACGAAGGGACCGGAGAGCCGGTTCCGTTCGCTGCCGTCAGAGTAGTAGGCACGACGGTCGGCGCAACAGCCGGCGCGGATGGCTCCTATGTCATCAAGGTGGCAGCCGATGCGAAGCTTGAATTCAGCTCAGTCGGCTACAAAAGCGTAACCGTTCCAGTATCGGGACGCGTTGTCGTGAATTGCGAACTCGAATCAGACAATGTCCTCGAAGACGTACTCGTAGTTGCATACGGTTCCGTCAAGAGGGAAGCGGTGACAGGTTCGGTTTCTTCCGTAAAGGGTGAGACCCTGGCATCCGTTCCTGTGACATCTGTGGACAAGGCACTCTCCGGCAAACTCGCCGGCGTTCAGGTAACAGCCACTTCCGGCCAGCCTGGCGCTTCATCCCAAATCCGAATCAGGGGTATTTCATCAATCAATGCATCGAACGCTCCTCTTTGGGTAGTTGACGGTATTCCGGTGGTATCCGGTGACGTTTCCGGTATGACCAACACCTCCAATGCCCTTACCATCCTCAATCCGAACGACATCGAGTCCATTACGGTGCTGAAGGACGCCGCAGCGGCTGCCGCTTACGGTTCCCGTGCTGCAAACGGCGTCATCCTCGTGACGACTAAGAGCGGAAAAGAGGGTAAGGCACAGTTCGATGCCCGTGTCAAGTTCGGTATGTCCTGGCTCCAGAGCGACTCCGGCTTCAGAATGATGAATGCTGAGGAACTGCTCGGTTACCAGCGTGACGCCATCGTCAACGCTGGACTCAATCCGGATGACCCGACCGGACCTTACTACCGTCCGCTGTCCATCCTCAATGGCGAACTGACCAACTGGCTCGACTGGAACACCCGTCTGGGCAAGCTTCAGGAGTACGAGATCAGCGCACGCGGCGGAAACGCCAAGGCAAAATACTTCGCTTCAATCAATTACCACAAGAACGAAGGTATTGCCTACGGCATTGACTATTCCAAGATTGCCGCCCGTATTAACGCTGATTACAAACTCACCAAGAGGCTGGAGACCGGTGTCCGCATCAATGCTGCCTACACCGATCAGAATGACGTTCCTATGCAGTCTCTCTATTATGCCAACCCTATATGGGCAGGTGAGACCATGCTCCCTTGGATTCCTAAGTTCGACGAGAACGGAAACCACAATGTGAACATTCCGACGAACTCCTACCAGAACCCTCGTGCTACTGCAGCATACGATGAGCAGTGGGACAAGTCATACAACTTCAACGGCACCATGTTCCTCCGCTGGGAGCCGGTCAAGAACCTCATTCTCGAGACCAAGAACTCCGCCGAGACCAAGTTCAGCAAGTCCAGAAGGTTCTGGAACTATCCTCTTTCCTATGCGAAGAGCACGGAAAAGACTCTCCAGACCTACAGGACCGAGCTCGTTCAGCTCACCACTTCCAACACCATTTCCTATGCCAATGTATTTGCAGGTTACCATTCCCTGCGTGCAGTCGTAGGTCAGGAGGCTCAGAAATACACCTATGAGTATGACTATATGTCCTCCCCTGGCGTTTCTGCCGACATCCCTTACCACGGAACTGCAGATGACACCAAGACCGGTGTGGGTTACGGCTATACTGCAGAGACCCTGCTTTCCTTCTTCGGTATTGCAGACTACAATTACGACCAGAGGTATTTCGTTCAGGGCACCCTGCGTGCTGACGGTTCCTCACTCTTCGGCTCGAAGAACAAGTGGGGCGTATTCTGGTCAGTATCCGGTTCCTGGAACATTTCCAACGAGAATTTCCTCAGGGACGTGAAGCCGGTTGACCTGCTCAAGATACGTGCAAGCTACGGTGTGAACGGTAACAACGGCATTGACGCCTACAAGGCTTACGGTCTCTACTCCGCAACCCAGTACAACGGAACGGTCGGCATGCTTCCATCATCTCCGTCCAACGACGTGCTTTCCTGGGAGAAGAACAAGACCTGGGACGTTGGCCTTGATTTCGGTTTCGTAAACCGTATCCACGGCCAGTTCGACGTTTACAGCAGACTCACTGACGACATGCTCCTCAACAAGAAGGTGCCTCAGACCTCCGGTTTCTCTTCCAACTTCATGAACTGCGGTTCCATGAGGAATACCGGTATCGAGTTCCAGTTTGACGTGGATATTTTCAATACTCCTGATTTCTACTGGAACGTAGGCTTCAACATCGCCCACAACAAGACCAAGATTCTCAACCTCGACGGCGAGGAGAAGATTGAAGCCGGCTCCTTCGTACATTATGTGAAGGGCAAGTCCATGTACACCTATTATCTGCCTGATTACTACGGAGTGAACCCTACCAACGGCGAGGCTCTCTGGGTAACCGAAGAAGGTGCGCTTACCAACGACTTCAACAGGGCGCGCAAGTACTATGCCGGTTCACCTGAACCTAAGTACCTCGGCGGTTTCAACACCACCCTTTCATGGAAAGGACTCCAGCTCAGCGCCTTCTTCGAGTTCAAGGGCGGCAACTACGTCTGCATCCTCAACGAGGGCAGCTACCTGAACTCCGATGGAAAGCAGATGACCATGAACCAGACCGCAGCGGCCCTCAACTATTGGAAGAAGCCGGGCGACACAGGCTGCAACCCTAAGCCTATTGCAGGCAACTCTACCAACTCTTCATACGCTCTCAGCGACCGCTGGCTCGAGAGAGGCGACTATCTCCGCATCAAGGACATCACCCTCTCTTACTCCCTGCCTAAGACCGCGCTTGACAAGATGCACATGAAGGGATTCAAGATCTATGTCAGCGGACTCAACCTCTACTGCTTCAATGACGTTTACTTCTGGGATCCGGAAATCGGTGTCAACGGTTCCGGTGCGGGAGTTTACCCTCTCACCAAGTCCTTCGTCGGCGGCATAGAAATATCATTCTAAAACTGTAGGAGATTAGACGATATGAAAAGATATATAGTATTGGCTCTTGCTGCCCTGGCAGCATTCACATCGTGCAAGGATTTCCTCGTTGAGGCACCAAGACTGTCTCAGAGCGACGATCTTACCCTGTCCACCGCCAACGGTCTGGATCAGTCCGTTGCCGGCGCGTACGCTCCTCTGGCTTCGACCGCCTGGTATGGCGCGGATTTCATCATCATCAACGAGATGAAGACTGCCAACGGCAAGAAGTATGTCGGAAGCCAGCACGACTCAGGACGTCTCAATGAAGAATATCAGCTGAATTATTCCGAGAACAACACTTCCGCTCTCTGGGGATACGGCTATTACGTGATATCCGCCGTTAACAACGTGATGGACAATCTCGGAAACTGCGGGGACGAAGCCCTTGCGAAGAATCTCAAGGCCGAGTGCCTCTTCCTCCGCGCGCTGTCCCATTTCGACCTCTGCCGCACCTATGCGCAGCCGTACAACTACAGCGCCGATGCTTCGCATCCCGGCGTTCCTGTGGTTCTTCACACCGATCCTACCGCCAAGCCGGCCCGCAACACCGTCAAGGAGGTATATGACCAGATCATTGCCGACCTCACCGAGGCCGAGGGCCTCATCGACCCTTCATACGTCAGGGCAGGTGCAGATGACCGCGCTTTCGCAAGCATATATGCAATCCAGGCCCTCCTCAGCCGTGTATATCTCTATGCACAGAATTGGGAGAAGGCTGCGGAGTATGCAACAAAGGTCATTGACAGCGGCAAGTACACCATGTGGACCAAGGACCAGATTCTCAGCCCGGACTACAGCTCTTCCGTTTATTGGGAGGATACCCGCAAGGGTGGCGAGGTAATCTTCGAGGTCTATGGACACAAGAACAATTCCTATGACGGTTATCACGACGGAATCTCTCCTATGACTACTCCTGACGGCTACGGCGATGCAGGCGCATCCATGGATCTCGTCAATCTCTATGGAGAGAACGATGTCCGCGGAGGTCTCTTTCTCATCGACCCTGATGACCCGGGCGTTATCTGGTCTGCAAAATATGCCGGCAAGGGCATTTCGGACCCTCAGGTAAGCAACGTGATAGTGCTTCGTCTTTCCGAAATGTATCTCATCAGGGCTGAAGCTAACCAGCGCCTCGGCAAGGGTGGCGTACAGGACGACCTCAAGATGATTTCCGACAACCGTGGAGCCGTTGCCGAGACTGCAACTCTCACCGGTATATACAATGAAAGGGCGAAGGAGTTTGCCTGGGAGGCACATCTCTGGTTCGACCTCGGACGTACCGGCCGTGCAATGACCCGCAAGGATGTCATAAGCGGTGTGGTAAACAAGGTCGAGTGGCCAAGCTACCAGTGGGCAATGCCTATTCCTCTGCGTGAACATAACGTGAATCCTAACCTTTCCCACAACGAAGGCTGGAATTAATAATTGGAGGATATCAATATGAAGAAAATAACATCAATCATAGCTTTTGCGGCCGCAGTTGCAGTTCTTGCGTCCTGCAACCTCAACAAGACTCCGGTATTCGACCCGGCAGATTCATTCGTCGCTTTCGACGTGACTTCCTACAATGTCGATGAGAATTGCGGACAGTTGACCATTCCTGTAACCATCGCTTCCATCGATCCTGTGAAGACTACCGTTTCCTACGAACTTGTTGACGGCACCGCCAAACAGGGTGAGAATTTCAGCCTCAGCGATGAAAGCGCAGTCCTTGTCTTTGATGGCAAAACCAGGACCCAGAACATTGTAATCGACATCGTGGATTTGAAAGGCAAGTACACAAAGGACCTTACATTCCAGGTAGTGCTCCTTAACGCCAAGGGCCTCAATCTCGGTGATGCCAAAGTCTGCACCGTCAAGATTGCCGACCTTGACCACCCGCTTTCCGACATTCTCGGTTCCTACACTGTCACCAGCGACAGCAACTGGGATGGCGTCGTGACATACCAGGGTTCAATCCTTAAGGATGACAATGACGAGACCGCCTGCTGGGTAATAGGTATAGCTCAGGCTCCGTTCAATCAAGCCGCTTTCGCGGTTGCCGGTACCGTATCCGAAGACCACAGCAAGATTACCATTCCTCTGGGACAGGCTTTCCCTTACAGTTCCAGCTACACCACCAAGCTTTACGCTTGCGACGGCAACTATCTCTATGACGGAACCGGTCAGGTCAAGGCCATTACTCTCACCAGAAATGCCGAGGGCGATTTCGTCGGTGACTATGCGGCAGCCTTCCCTGCCTGCAATCTCAGCGGCGTTTTCGAAGGAGCAGGATATTTCGAGATAATGCTGCCTCCTACCACCTTCCATAAAAACTAGACAATATGAAGAGAATATTTGCATATCTTTCAGTTGCAGTGGCGCTTGCTGCCTGCAACCTCTATGGCGAGCCGGAGACTTCCACCACTCCGCTCGAGGCAAAGGACATAGATATCGCCATCTCTGCAGTCGGTGACAGTTCCTTTACCGTGACTCTCACCCCTCAGGGCGAAGCGGCTTTCTATTCCTATCTGGTCGATGCTTCAGACGAGATTGTCCCTCTCGATCCGTCCACTCTTTATTCTGTAGGATATACCAGCGTTGCCCAGGGTACGGTATGCTATGCCCAGAACCCGAGCTACAGCTTCACCGTTGCTGCCGCTCCTAATACTCCGTACGTTGTTTACGCCGTATCCAGCAGTGTCGAGGGCAATGTGGGCTCAGTTGTTACTGCCCAGACCCGTACTTCCGACGGAGTCGCTCCATACTTCGAAGATTACAGCGCAAGCGGCCGTGTCGCAACCTTCACCTTCTCGGAGCCTGTCAAGGCTGTCGAGGGCAAGAAGATTTCGGCCAAGTATTATGCGAGCAACCTGTACACCAAGACCTATTATCCGTATCTGGATGACTCCCAGAAAATGGGCGTTACCGATTCTGTGGCGGTCGAGGTAAATGAGAATGTGGTAAAAGTAACGTTCCCGGCTCTCCCTGACGGCGCCTTCTATGCGATTGCAATGGAGGAAGGTGCATTTGTCGATTATGCCGGACTCCCTTCCATGGGATTCGAGACCGTCTTCTCTTATGACGCAGAGAGCGGAAAGGCAGCTCCAAGTCTGCCGTTCTATGGACGTGTGCCGGCTGTCGCCATGAATATTGAGGTTCCGAATGTCAGCGTTGTAACTGATTGGACCAAGTATATCACCCTGAAACATAACGTTTATGGCAGTGGCGCCGTTTCAAACAATATCAGTGTTATAAGGGAGTTCGTACTTGACGGAAAGAAGTACACCGAAGAAAGTGTGCTCAGCGGAGCCCCTTATTATGGCGTAAGCGGAATGAATTTCCTCGTGAGACTCGCAGAAGAGCCGGGCAGGGGTGACATCCTCAGTATTGTCATTCCGGAGAAGACCTTCTACGATGTTTACGGAAATTACAATGCAGCCATTACCATCGGTCCTTTCCTCTATTCCTTCGGATATACCGTGAACGATATTGCAGGTTCCTACACATTCTCAAGCACTTCCGGCTATGCAAGCTATGGTTATGGCCCTTATGAGAACGTGCTCACTATCGCTGCCAGTGATGATGAGAAGGAGGGTAACGTTATGTTCACGGGACAGCTCTCCGATATCGACGTCAAGTTCTATGCAGACTTCGACATGGACCTCGGTACCATTACGCTTCCTAAATATCCTGTAGTGGGCATTTGTGTCGATGTCGCTTATGACGCATCCGGCAATCCTGTCATGGATGGATCAGAATATGTAGTCACGGAATACTATGCAGCACTTGCGCTTTCGAACGGAAGTTCACTATACAGCAATCTGCTCGGTTTCGATGTTCCGGCAGCCCATACTTTGGACTTCTGGTATGCCGGTCAGGCTTTCATAGGCATACTTGAACTTGACAAAACGAGCGGTAATCCTGTTGCCTTCTATGACCTTCTGAATATCACGGGAATTTCATATCCGGCTGTTGTAGCCCAGACTGCTCCGAGCTCGGCAAGAGGCCTCAAGCCTTTCAGTCCTGCCATTTGCAGCCCTACTGAGTTCTGATAAGTCGATTTGAATTGAATAAGCCGGCTCCAGCTATTGTAAGGGCCGGCTTTTTTCTCTAAATTCGTTTTTATATAAAATCGAACTTTATGAAGAAATCGCTTCCTATTATCCTTGTTCTTTTCTCTCTTCTGTCCTGTAATGGGAGAGAGCAGATTTCCGATTCCATCACGGTTGTGAACGGCACGCAATACAATCTGTCCTGCTCTGCAATCAACATCTCCATCAAACTCGATGTAAGCAGTGACAAGTGGGACTATAGTTGTGGTGCGGACTGGATTGCAGAGTCCTCGCGAAGTCGCAGCACCCTTTCCCTTTTCGTGTCAAAGAATGACAGTTATGAATCCCGTGAGACGGAAATCCTCTTTTATGCCAGGACGGGCGATCCGGAGCCTCAGGCATCTGTAACTATTATACAGGGAGCGCAGGAACTTGTTCCGGAGCTTGTCCTTTCTCGGGAAAAGGTCGAGTTTCCATGCGGGGAGTCAGGTACGGATATTTCCGTGAGCACGACTTACTCCGATTGGACCTGGGAGATGGAGGCTTGTGACTGGCTCAGCGTTTCCGCGGATGGCAGCAGCTTGATTTTGAAAGCCTTGGCGAATCCGGTGGATGATGAGAGAACGGCTTCTCTTATTGTCTATGCTTCTGCTTCCGGAAAGGAACTCTCAAGGAAAGTAAGCGTTATCCAGGCTCCCGCTGACATCGAATACCCTGCCGAGGACCTGTCCTCCGGCGGAACGGCAAACTGCTATCTCGTGAGCCATAGAGGAGAATATTCCTTTGATGCTTCTGTACGCGGAAACGGCCGGCAGAGCGAAGGCCTCGAACTTCCGGAAGCGCTGACTCCCGTATCGGTGAAACTCGTATGGCAGAGCGCTCCGGGCATGGTGGAGTCCCTTTCCCTTGACGGGACCAGAGTGCGTTTCACTCTCTCCAGGGTGCGGGGCAATGCCCTTTTGGCCGTCTGCGACGCTGTAGGAGAGATAATATGGAGCTGGCATATATGGTTCCCGAAACAGATGCCAAACCCGATGGCGACGGGCTCTTCGCTTGAGATTATGGATATGAACCTCGGAGCAATGTCGTCCGAGCGCAGTCTCGATGCATACGGACTTCTCTACCAATGGGGCCGTAAGGACCCTTTCCCGGGCTCTCCTCTGGCGTCCGGAGGCTCGGTCAACACCGTGAATGTTCCTGTTTACGACATGGACGGTAAGGAGGTGAAAATCCGGGCATCCGAAATGTACTCCAACAAGGACAATACGCTCGCTTTTTCCATTGCCCATCCGGAGACCTGCCTGAGCCGCGGAAAGACGGGCAGTAACGACTGGCTTCTCCCCGAGGAGAGCAATTCCGCGTTCTGGGGGAATCCTAAAGGCGCGGAGTGCGGCAGCGACGGAAAATATCTCAACAATGGCAGCAAGAGTTTTTATGACCCTTGCCCTCCGGGCTGGAGGGTAGCCCCGCCTGTCGTATTCGCGGATTTCACTGCGTCGGGGCAATATGCCTGGGTGAACCTGGATTCGAACGGCAATGCCGCTTATGGCGCGGACGGCAACCTTTCCGTCTCGTATTTCTTCGGCGAGGACCGTTTCAACGTGTGCGACATTGACGGTGACGGGAAGATAACCATGAACGATTGGTATAACGGCTGGGTCTTCAAACTCGCCGGAGGCAGCAGTTACTTCCCTGCAGCGGCCAGGTATGACGGTACCTATGCGATGCTTATGGGCAGCATGGTGGGACAGTGGGGATCGGTTTGGACCAATGCTGCCAGCAAGGAGACTGAATCCGCCCCTTCATATACCTCCGTTGCCCTGGCATACGGAATCTGTGACTATAACAAGAAAACCCAAATAACAATATCACCGAACGGTAACGGAGCAAGGGCTGATGCTTATTCCGTACGTTGCATAAAAGAATGAGAATCATGAAACGAATCATCGTCGCAGCGGCTATGCTGCTTATGGCCTGCGGCCTCGGTGCCCAGGATCCTACTACCACCTGGCCTTATCTTTACGGGGATTTCACTGCCGGTGTCCTCCGTCAGGTCGGGGGCGCTGAAACACAGGGCGTGTATAATATACATCTCCTTCACGGCGCGCTGCACTTTGTGGACGGAGATCTGGTCAGGGAACTGCGCAGTTCCGATATCTTTTCAGTCAAAATAGGACAGGACATATTCGTGAATGTCAACGGCAGGATGATGCAGGTCGTCGCAAAGAACGACAATGGCTTTGTCGCTCTTGACAATGAAATCGACATGGTAAAGCTCAATTCCACCGGAGGCGCATACGGCTCTTCATCAAGTTCTGTCTCGACCCAGGCCCTCAGCTCGCTGGAGGGCATAGGCGCAAGCAACTCCTCGTCCAATATCAACCACATGGAACTCAGGTCCAACCGTGACAACGGACAGGTTCTTCCTCTTTTGAAGAAAATGTATATGGTCGTGGACGGAAGGGTTATCTATGCGACCAGAAAGGATTTTTCCGAATGCGTAGGCTCTGACAATGCGAAAGCTTTCCTCAAGGCGAACAAAATTTCCTGGAAGGATCCGGCTTCCATCCTGGAAGCTATAGATTTCATTGCAGAAAACAAGTAGGATATGAAAAAAACATTGCTTTATATGCTGTCTGCCGCGCTCATTGTTGCGGCCGTCGGATGCAACAAATTTTCCCCGGGCGCCGAGACCGCTCCCGAGATGGAAAGCGCTGACGCCGTGATAGCGGGCAGGATGATTGTCCAGCTTTCGGAGGAGACGGCACAGCGCATGGAAAAAGGGGAGGACGTGTTCAGCGGAGTGGATATAATTTCCGCGGAAAGACTCTATCCCTATGATGAGGAATGGGAGGAAAGGCACAGGGCCTGGGGTCTCCACCAGTGGTATGTCCTTGATTATGATGAGAGTATCCCGTCCACGAAGGCCGCAGGCGACCTGGGGCTGATAGACGGGGTGGTCTATGTGGAGCAGCCGCGTGAAATCTACAGTACGGCAAACATTCCGAATGACCCTCTCTTCAACCAGCAGTGGCATTACTACAATGACGGCAGCCTAGCGGCCACTTATTCCGCCGGCTGCGATATCAATGTCCTGCCCGTATGGAACAATTACACCGGTGGCAGTTCCGATGTGATTGTGGCAATCATCGACGGTGGAATAGACCTCAGCCACGAGGACCTCTCTGCCGTATGCATTCCCGGCGGCAGCAACGGAAGCAAGAACTTTGTCGATAACAGTTATTCGATAGTCGCCCACGACCACGGAACCCACGTGGCCGGCACTGTCGGTGCGATTAACGGCAACGGCAAGGGTGTGTGCGGAGTTGCCGGCGGTCTGGACGGCAAGGGTGGAGTGAAACTGCTCTCCTGCCAGATATTCCAATATGACCCTACGACCAAGAAGGACAAGGGTGGCAATACCGCCTCTGCAATGATATGGGCAGCTGACCACGGCGCAGTCATATCCCAGAACAGCTGGGGCTACAAGTACGATTCGGCTGCTGACGCTGCTGCCGGCGG
>JAEDEB010000060.1 GCA_016293535.1 Bacteroidales bacterium
AAACCATTAAGCATGTCAGGAATATAGGGTACAATATGTACCATATCCGTTACGGAAAATAAAACCACATAATTCTATCCATAATGAAACAACAAGGATGCATTCTGTCCGCAGTATTCGCGTCCGTGGTGCTGCTCCTGTGTCTGCAATCGCCTGTTGCCATGGCGCAGGAACGCATTACGGTCAGCGGAACTGTCGTGGACGATGAAGGTCTTCCGGCCATATCGGCGGCGGTTCTGGTAAAGGGCCGGCCGTCTGAAGGCGTCACTACGGATTCGAAAGGCCGGTTCAGAATCAGTATCACTCCCGGTTCTGTCCTGCAGGTATCCTATGTGGGATATCAAAGCGAGGAAAAGCAGTTCAAAACGGCTTCAGACTGGTTCGTTACCCTGGTGCCCGATGCAGAAATGCTTGACGACGTAGTCGTGGTGGGCTATGGAACCCAGGAAAAGCAGAGCGTGGTCGGCGCGATCTCTACCGTCTCATCCGAGAGGGTCAACAATACGGGAACAAATTCCCTGACCAGCGCTCTTACAGGAAAGGTGGCCGGACTTATGACCAGCACCGTGAACGGTGCTCCCGGTGAGGATGAAACCAATCTTCTCCTGCGCGGACTCTCGAGCTGGAACGGCAGCGCCCCACTGGTAATGGTTGACGGAGTGGAAAGGCGCATGTCCGATGTCAATCCTAATGAGGTCAAGAGCATCAGTGTGCTCAAGGACGCTTCTGCGACCGCCGTATTCGGTGCCAAGGGCGCCAACGGAGTCATTCTGGTGACGACGAAGACCGGACAGACCGGACGCCCGAAAATCCACGTGAGCCTGGAAGGAGGAATCAAGAATCCTGTGCGTCTTCAGGAGCACGTGCCTTCCGTGACCACGGTGGAAATGGCCAACGTCGCAATGAAAAATGACAGGTCCTTCGGCTCGCTTTACAGTGCTGCCGTGATAGAGAAGTACCGCAATCAGTCGGATCCTTACCGTTATCCGGATGTGGACTGGTACAGTGAGGTCTTCCGGGCGGCAGCTCCTACGGTAAACGCCTCCTTCGACATCTCGGGTGGCAATGACAGGGTGAAGTATTATTCGGCTGTGACCTATTACCACGAGGACTCCATACTGAAAAATCTTTCCGGCGTGTCCAGGTCCAATTATGCATCGGACAGAATCAACTACCGTCTGAATATGGATGTGAACGTGACGAAGACCACGAATCTTGCCCTGAGACTGGGCGGGGTCATAACCATAAACAGGGCGGTGACCACCAGCGGCACGACAGTCAACACCGGGCAGATTTTCAATACGGTGTATATGGCAACAGGCGCGGTTTATCCTGCATATTTTCCGTCGGATATCTATTCCTTATATCCGGATCCGAACTATCCGGACGCTTCTGAGGACCGTCTCGCCTCGAGTGCCGGTTCCAACTTCCAGAACCCTATGGTTTACTTGATGACTCCGAGCTGGTTGCAGGAGACCACCAACAGACTGTCCACCGACCTTGTCCTCAAACAGAAGCTGGATTTTATTACCAAGGGCCTTTCCGCCAGGCTGACTGCCTCAATGACTTCCACTTACAACAGGAAGTCCCAGTACAGTTCCACAACAATCCCATCCTGGAGCATCGACTGGAACCGTTATGACCTTGGCGAGAGTGATATCTGGAACACCTCCTCTACGGATGCATCCAGTGTCTATGTGCAGAATCCGCTTGCCGAGGCCCAATCGACAGCTGCTTCCAATGTGGCCTTCATATTCTACCTGGAGGGTGCGCTCGACTACAAGCGCAATTTCGGCAAACATGCAGTGACAGCCACGGCGCTATACAACCAGCGCCAATATAACTCCGGCGCTGCTTCACCGAAGAGGAATCAGTCTGTGGTAGGACGTGTTACATATTCCTATGCGAAAAAATATCTGGCCGAAATCAACGCCGGTGTTACCGGTTCGGAGCAGTTCGCGCCAAAGTACCGCTACGGCTTCTTCCCTTCAGTAGCCATTGGATATGTCGCTTCCAACGAGAAATTCTGGAAGAGGGCTATGCCTTGGTGGAGCACAATGAAACTGCGCTTCTCCTGGGGCCTTGTCGGCAGTGACTCTGCTGCCGCCAACTTCCTCTATTACAGCGCATATACCTATACAAAATATACCGATGCCGACAAGATAGCCAGATGGCATTACATCGAGGGCGCTGCAGCCAATGACGGCGCCAGGTGGGAAACTGCCGACAAAATGGACCTCGGCATCGAGATGGGCTGGTTCAAAAACGCCCTCACCCTGAATATAGACCTTTTCAACGAGTACCGTTACGATATGCTGCTCAAGCCTGTCACCACTCCTTTGCTTGGCGTCTCATTCAAGGATACCAACTCGGGTGCGATGAAGAAGCACGGTATCGATATCGAACTGGCTTGGAGAAAGATACACGCCAATTCATTCACCTATGAGATAGGCCTTATGGCCTCGTTGAATGAGAACCGCATAGTCAAGTATTCCGACATTCCGTACAATCCTGAGTACAAGAAGCTTGCAGGTACGGCTTACGGTTCGCAGAATACCGGCTCGACGCTTGTGGATGACAGGTATTTCCAGACCATAGATGAAATCCACGGCTATCCGACCTACACTTCTTCCTGGAACAATATAGTTCCCGGAGTTTACAAGTTCCTCGATTACTACTGTGACGGCGCCATCACCGACAAGGACCTCCATACCATACTCGGCTCTGCCTATCCGCCTTGCGTATATTCGATAAATCTGGGCATAGGATACAAGGGCTTCACGGCAAGGGCCGTATTCGCCGGTACCATAGGCAAATATGTCGAGTTCAAGAGATCCTATATGGTTCCTTTTATGTCCGGAGACCTCTCGGTCCACAAGGCCCAGCTGGATTACTGGGCACCGGACAACAGGAATGCCTCGGCCCCCGTTCTCAGCTACAGCGACCAGATGTATTCCTGGGCTGGGGGAACGAGTACCTATCCGGGCTATGATCTCGCCCTCGAGGGCTATACCTGGCGCAGGTCCGACTATTTCGATATGAAGGAACTCTATCTGGGCTACACTCTCAGCAACCGTTTCCTCCAGCACAGAGCCGGCATAGAGAGTCTCACGCTCAGCCTCATCTGCAACAATCTTTTCAGTGTGAGCGGACTCATCGAGGGAAACCCTCAGCAGACCAATACTGCATCTTCCTACTATCCACTTATGAGGACGGTCAAACTCGGCCTCAGCATAAACTTCAGATAGAGATGAAAGCGAGAAATGTCATATTATCCGGGCTGCTTGCCCTTTCATTGTCGGGCTGCGGCTACCTGAATGTCGATCCGGAACTTGGCATAACCGAGGAGGATGTCTTCAGCACCTTTACCGGAGCCTATTCCTTTCTGAATGTGGTCTATGACGCAAACAACGGAAAGAACAAGACCACGGTCAACCTCTGCTATCCTTTCTATATGGATATGCTCCAGTCCTTCTATTTCGCCTGGGTGGCCACTACGGATGCCGCCGACTGCGGCCGTCTCGGCTATGCCCAGCGCAACTTCAAGCAGGGCTACCTGAGCCAGGACCTTCTCAAGCAGTTCACCTTTTCTAAGGAGACCGCTGACAAGCCGGTGGCGGATGCAATGTTCAAGATGATAAGGATAGCCAACAAGAGCATAGCGAATTTCGGTATGCTGCAGAACGGAACCGAGAAGGAGAGAAACCAGCTGCTTGGCGAAGCATATTTCATCCGTGGAATGGCACATTTCACCCTTTGCCGCTATTTCGGCGGAATGCCTTACATAGACTATGTGATAGGTGGCGACGACGAATGGGACCTGCCTAGGGAATCCGCTCACGATACTTATGTCAAGGCGGCCGCAGACCTCTACAAGTCATACGAGTTGCTAAAGGCAGCGGGACTGATGCGCAGGAACACAGCGGAAAACCTTGTCCCGAGCACGGATGAAATCAAGAAGCCGGGCGGCTGTCTTGCCCTTGCGGTAAGGGCAAGGGCCCTGCTCTATGCGGCAAGCCCTTTGTGCAACGAGAATGGGGAAGAGGATTGGAAAGCCGCTGCGGAGGCCTGTGGAGAGGCTCTCAAGGCCTGCCTGGAAAATGGCTATGAACTCCTGCCTCTGGCTTCATATACCAACAACTATTATGGTACGGCAATGACCAACGAAGTGATCTGGGGCTATTCCTACTCCGCATCCAACAATATACAGAACTTCGGTGGAATGCTGTCCTATTGCCAGTCCAAGCTTTCGGGAATCAAGGGCTCTTCCGGAACCCATCCTACCCAGAATTTCGTGGACCGCTTCGAAACGGCTGACGGCTATTCGCTCAGAACCGAAGAGGATAGGGCCATTGCCGCGGCTGCCGGCAGCTACAATGAGCAGAATCCTTATGCGAACAGGGACCCGCGTCTGGATCTGGTGATAATCCACGACGGCTCTCTAGCCCACGCCAATGCTTCCATTTCTTCTGCCGGAGGCTGTTTCAATATCTATTACGACCCGTCCACGGGCTCCTATCCTACCACAAACCTCAACTCAACCAATATGTACTATGGAATAGAGTGGGGAACGGGGGACAGCAATACCCAGGGCGCTTCCAATACGGGCTATTACTGCAAGCGCTATTGGAACGGCTCTTTCTCGGGCGCCCACTATCACCTTGACCCTTGTTTCCGTCTCGGGGAACTCTATCTGAGTTATGCCGAAGCGGTAAACGAGGCCTACGGTCCGAACGGCAGCGCGGAATCTTTTTCCGTCACTGCGACCGAGGCGGTAAATCTCATACGAGCCAGGGCGGGAATGCCTGAGGTGAGGGCCGAATACATAACGGACAGGGATATATTCCGCGAACATATACGCAATGAGAGATGTGTCGAGCTGGCATACGAGAGCAATCATTATTATTTCGACATACGCCGCTGGATGATTGCACCCCAGACCATGTCCGAGACTCTATATGGAATGTATGTGGAGAAATGTCTCCCTTCCTCCGAGTATCCTCTGGGCCGGAAATTCGTGCGCAAGCCTATTCCGTCGAACCGTCAGTGCAGATGGAGGGATTATATGTATTATCTGCCTTTCCCTGACGACCAGGCGAATACGATGATGAATTTTGTAAACAATCCGAAATGGCAGTAGTTTTATGAAGAAGATATATTTCATATTGTGCATCTTCCTGGCTGCATCCGTTGCTGCCGCCGCACAGCAGAAGGATACGCTGGCGATGTCTTTCGCCCGCGACATACCCTCTGAACTCAGTACGGGTGCGGGACGCTGCGTCAGCCCGGAAAGCCTGGAATCTTCGGTCACTTCTGACCTGAGAAACCGTCTTACCGCCCTCGTTCCGGGACTGGAAGTCAAGGAGAACGGTGGCTCGATGTTTTCGGCTGCGACCGGAGGTCTCAATAATTATGCACTCGGATCTGGTGCATACAGTTTTTATCTCAAGGGCTTCAGCACTATGTACTGTATAGTGGATGACGTTCCGCTTCCGTTTAACCAGTTGCTCCTGGACCCCAACCAGATCGAGTCCGTGACTGTCCTTGGGGATGCTCTCGACAAAGCGAAATACGGTCCCATTGCATCCTACGGCGCCATCAGCATCAGAACACGCAAGGGCTCATATAACAGTCCTCTGCGTATCAATGTCGATGTCGAATCCGGAGTGAGTATGATAAGCGGACTGCCTGAATGGGTTGACGGAAAGAACTATGCCCTTCTGAACAACCAGGCACGAACCGAAGCCGGTCTGACACCCCTCTATACATCGTCGATGCTCGAGGAGTTCGAGAAGATGGATCATAACAGTCTCACGGCTCCGAACGTGGACTACAAGTCTTTGATGCTCAGACAGGTATATCCTACTTCAAGGATATCCTTCGACGCCTCTGCAGGCTCCCGGAATCTGCGCTTCAACATTTCAGCTAATGCCGTGCACACCGGTGACATCGTCAGGACAGAGGGCCAGGATTACAACAAACTCAATCTGAGCGCTTCGATTTCGGCAAGACTGGGACAGTATGTCGAGGCCACCGCCGGCTTCAAAGGCCTGCTCAGCTATCGTAACAAGGGAAATGTCTCCTGGTATGCCTACAGACAGGTTCCGGCAGTAGCCTATCCTCTGACTCTGGATTCTTATGAAATAGAGGATGAAGAGTCCTATAATGCCACCGGCAGCAAGACCGTTTACGGCGTTTCAAAGACTTTCCCGAACAACTACTACGCAAAAATGAGGGAAGGTGGAACCTACACAACCAGGAACCGTTCCGGTTTCTTTGACCTGTCCCTGGATGTGGACTGGAGCTGGCTGCTGAAGGGTCTCCGTTCCCACACCGCACTGGAGTATTCCTCTTTCCTTTCAACCACCATAGGCAAGAACAATGACTACCTGGCCTATTACTGTGACCCCTTCACTGCATCCATAAACGAACTGTCCGACCATACTGGCTCTACCCAGACATCTCGTAATATGAGTTCGTCTGCAACAGCGCAGAATCTGGCTTTCCATCACAGTTTCGATTATCTGTGGCAGGGTGCCGGCCATCGTGTGGACGCAGGACTTACTTATTATATGTCCAATTCCGCACAGACGGGGGACTCCAATTATCAGAAACAGATGTATCTGCTGGGGAATGCAGCCTGGAGCTATATGGGCAGATACAGTGTCGAGTTCGCCGCCCAGTATGCCGGCAGCTCCCGTTTCAAGAAGGGTTCCCGTTTCGCCTTCTTCCCTACCGCAGGCCTGAAGTGGAATCTGCACAACGAGGCCTTTATGGCCGATGCCCGCAAGGTCTTGAGCCGTTTCAGTATCAGGGCTCAGGGTGGAGAAATAGGAACTTCTGACATCTTCGGCTCCCAGTATCTCTATCAGGCTTCATACAAGGTTGCCAATGGTATGACCTATGGTCCTTCTATCAACGGAGGTGAATGGTGGTTCGGTACGAACACCCACACTTCGGTCGTCACTGACATCGAACGTCTTGCCAATACCGAGCTCAGCTGGGCCAGGATTCAGCAGGCCGATCTCGGTCTGGACCTGCAGCTGTTCGGCTGCCTCGACCTTGGTGCCGAATATTACTGGTGGCGTCGCAAAGGCATTATTGTGGACGTGGCGTCTGTCCTGCCATATCTTTACGGCCTCAACGGTACTGCCATATATGCCAATTACGAGGCGCGTACAGCCCAGGGCCTGAATCTCTACGCCTCTTTCCACCGCCGTTTCGGCGACTTCTCTCTCGCTGCCGGCTGCAGTCTCTCCTTCGGTTTCGGAGATCAGTACTATACTCTCCTTGCTGACGACAGCTACAGCTATGACTACCAGCGCAAGACCGGAACTTCCACTTCCAGCATCTGGGGCTACAGGTGCATAGGCAAGTACGAGTCGCAGGAGCAGATAGACAACTTGCCGTCCTATGTGCCTAAATCCGAGCTCAGGATAGGCGATCTTATTTATGAGGATATGAATCAGGACGGGAATATCGATGCTAATGACAGGTCCATAATAGGCAATGCCGCTCCGAAGATGCGTTACAGCATCAATCTCTCCTTTGCCTGGCGTTCCCTGGAACTGCGCCTTACGGGCAGCGGAAGGGCCGGTGGCGACCTGAATCTTTCTTCCAGCGGGTATTTTACCGGTGGATCGGGGATGGGCAACTATTCCGCTTTCGTGCTTGATGAAAAAGGCGGAGCATATCCCCGTCTGAGCTATGACGTGCTGATCAATAACTTCCTGCAGTCCGATTTCTGGCTCAGGAATGCAAGCTGGTTCAAACTTCAGAGCGTCGATTTGAGCTATCGCTTTGATTTTCCGCGCGCGAAATCAATCAAGGGTCTCAAGCTCAATCTCCGCGGTGACAATCTCTTCGGTTTCGACAAGCTCGGATATGTGGATGCGGAAGACATCGACGCGGGCGTCAGCTCCTATCCTTTTATGCGTACCGTTACTATGGGAGTTAAACTCATGTTCTAGTTAAAGATATGAAAAAGAATATATTATACATATCTGCCGCTTTTCTGGCACTGAATTCCTGCTCCTTCCTCGATCCTCTTGAGAACGGTTCCTACAATGAGGACAATTACAGGGAATATCCGAAGATAATCAGAGGCTTTGTCGATAAGGCATACAATCTCCGACCTTCTACCTACTATGCCAACGAATTCATAGGCAGCGATGCCGCCGCCGACAATGCGGTCTATAGAGTACAGAACGAGGGAATGAGGCTTTTCTCTCTCGGAGGAGGAAATATCAGCTCCAATCCTTTTTCTTCCGTCTGGACCAGAAGTTATGAGGCGATAAATTATTGCAATCTCTTTCTCAAGGACAATCTGGGACTGAATACCCACTATCTGCTCGACGCCGAGTCCGATATGGCACTCAGACGCAGTCTTCAGGGGGATGCATACGCTCTCAGAGCCTGGTACCATTACGACTTGCTCAGGGTTTTCGGCGGTATGGACGAAAATGGGGAACTCCTTGGTGTGCCGATTATGACCGTGCCATCCAGAATCGAGGATGCGGATCCTGCCTCAGTAAGCAGGGCAAGTTTCGACGATACGGTCAGGCAGATACTCGAGGATTGTGATTCGGCTTACGCCTATCTCCCTCTCAATAACAGGGATTATCCGGGGGACAAGAGCTATGCGACGCCTGTTCTCGGTTCCGTACGTTACCGCTGTTTCGACCAGGTGGCAATCGACGGACTGAGGGCAATGACCTGGCTGCTCTGGGCAAGCCCGGCCTTCAACCCCGAGGGGGACAAGGAGAGATACCGTAATGCCGCTTTCTATGCCTCAAGAGTAATCAGACACAAACTTGACAAGGAGAGCCAGCTTGGCTTCGACCCTATGGCGGCATTCAACTGGGGTGACATTAACAGCCCGGAAATAGTCCTGCCTACCAATGTAGGAACTTCCGCCATTGAGGACAAGTTCTATCCTCAGGGTTTCGGCGGCGATGCCTTTCTCGTTCCGACGCAGGACCTTGTGGACGCCTTCCCTATGGCCAACGGCTATCCAATAAGCGATCCCCGTTCGGGATATGATCCTGCCAGGCCGTATGAAGGCAGAGACCCACGTTTTTACGCAACAATCTATTATGACGGAGCGCAGATAATCCGCAACACCAATTCGGAGGTAATGTATATCTTCGAGACTTCGTCGGGCTCTAAGGATGCTCCGGGACAAGTGTCCACCTCTCCTAGCGGATATTATGTCAAGAAGTTTACCTACAGGGGATACAATCCTTATGACGCATCTCCGATCCGCGGCTATCGCAGTGTTTCCCTGATGCGTTGGGAGCAGATGTGCCTGATATTCGCCGAGGCGGCCTGCAATGTTGGCAGCCCTCTTCAGAGCTCGGAGTTCGGTCTGTCGGCCAGGGATGCCCTTGCATATCTTCGTTCCCGTACCACTTCGGACGGAATGAGTGGTCTCGGAAAAGACTCCGACCCTTATCTGAATGAATGTGCAGCCTCTTCAGAACGTTTTATGGAACTGGTCAGGAATGAATGGCGCATAGTTACCTGTTTTGAGGGAACGCGCTATTTCAATCTCCGCCGCTGGAGCAGACCGGAGGATCTTTCCTCCTTGAATGTGGCGGTACACGGAGCTGTGGTCAGCCCGGACGGTTCCTTCAGGACCGTGGAGCTGGAAAAGAGGGACTTCCCTAGTCTTTGGAACCCTCTCCCATCTTCGGAAATCAGAAAATGTGCTAAACTCCAGCAGAACGCTGGCTGGGATAATTGGAAATGATGGATATGAAAAGAAGAATTACCGTATTGGCATTTGCCTCATGTATGCTCGTGTCCTGTTACGGGGACTACTTCGGTGACTATGAATACTCGGCGGCCTACACCCCGTATCAGTACGACCTCCGTACCTTCGTCTGCGGAGAGAAGGTTCAGCTGAGCTTTACCGCCGCATTGGCCGGTGTCATCGAGAACACGGAGGACAGGGCTGTAAGCATAGAAATAGACAATAGTCTGCTCGCTTCGGATCTCTCCGTATTCGACCCGGAGGGCAAGGCCGCTCCTTTCAAGGCCATCGACGGCTTTCTGGGGAAAGGAAGCCTGGGTGCGATAAGTCAGGATTATGTCACGCAGGAAGTGAAGGCAGCCGGCCTGGATGCCTTTGAGGCCTTGCCGGAGGAGTACTACAGCTACACCTGTGACAAGGCCTTCAGGAAGGGAAGGCATACTGCAAAGCTTTCCCTTTCCCCTACGGAGGCTATGTTCTCGGATCCGAAGATGCTCGCTCCCCACTATGCCCTCGCTTTCGTGATACGCAGCGCGGATGTGGACTCGCTTCTCGTCGAAAAGTCATTCCAGATCATGGCCCTGAAGGTTGAGAACCGTTTCTGGGGCAACTGGTATCACGGTGGCCGCAGGGTAGTGCGCAAGAATTCTACTGCCGAGATTCTTTCCGATACACGCTACGCATTGGAACTGCCTCAGGCCGATTCGAGGGTATATTCGTTGACTACGGAAAGCGTTAACTCGGTCATTTGCGACAAACTCAGCAATATGAGCGGCCGTCTGCGCCTTACTTTCGCGGAGGACGGCACTGTCGCGGTCGAAGATGCGGACGGCTTGCGCCAGCTGCGTCAGATTCCTGGCATAATCAGCCATCACAACGGTGCCGCGCTCATTCAGGACAGGGAGATATATCTTAATTACGCGTGGTCCAACAACGATGGCACCACGACTTACGTGACAGACACTCTCGCCTTCCGCAACCGCATACGCGACGGAATCAACGAGTGGCAGGACGAAAACAGTGAAAACTATTGATATGAAAAAGTATATATGTTCTTTTCTGCTTGCGGCGCTTTTCTTTTTTGCCTGCAAGCCTGTAGTCCTGGAAGAGAAGCCTTTCCTCGAGGCGGAGGCGGAGATGCTGTCCTCCCTCAGCGGCGACGGTGACGCCTTCAATGTCAGAATCCGTTCCAATGTGGACTGGATGGTCAGCACGGAGGCCGATTGGGTAATTCTCGAAACGACGGAAGGAAGCGGGGATGCTATCGTAAGCGGAGCAGTGAAAAGGGGAGTGCAGGGCTCCGAACGCAACTGCAGCATATACGTGTCTTGCGAGGAACATAAACTGCTTTGCGAGATCAGACTTGTGCAGGGCAGTTTCGAACCTGTCATATATCATTTTACCCTCAACGACCTGATAGGCAAGGCGTCAGCTCTTGAGGACGGCGCTTCTGTGGATATGACGGAATTCTCCGTTACCGGGGGCTACGTGGCGTCCGACGCCTCTGCTGGCAATGCCCCTGAGGGCTATGTGGTCATAACGGACAACGGCAGTGATTACCTGCGTGTCGTGACCGGAGACTCTTTCGCATTCGGCTCATTGCTTGAACTCGAAATGAGCAATGCCACCCTTAAGAAGATTGGCAGCGGCAATTATGCCCTCGAGGGTGCGTCAGTCAGCGCCCGAGAGGCTGAATTCCCTTTTGATCCTCTGCCTGTAGATGCCCTTTCGCTCCCTTCTTTTGAAAACTGCCTTGTCAGTCTGTCCGGTATTCAGTGTCGCGAGCCCTTCATCGGCAGTTGCTGGAGCGGAGATGTCCTCATGGAGGATGTGACAGACACTTCCCGCCAGTGCGTGGTCTCTGTCGCTGCGGACGCCGTGTTCGCTTCCGAAAGCGTTGTCGGGAACAGCGGAAGCGTGACGGGAATAGTGGCGGGAGGCAAACTCCTTCCGCGGCAATTCATTGATATAGAGCTGAATGGCGACAGGGTGGGAGTAAAGGATGTAGTCAAGAAATGGAAGCCTATGGTAATGCTTTTCAGCTCCCCTGCAGCAAATGTCTCGGACAATCTGAGCATTTCCGGAACCGTGGCCACTTTCTCCGAAAAGGAGGGATATTCCTGTCCGGGCAGCATAAGTTTCGGAGGTGGGCTGACTAACCTGAAATTTGGCAGCGGAAAGATATCCACCGGCTATGCAAATACCTATATAACCTCGGTGAACTGGGTGGAAGGCGCCTATCTGCAATATGAGTTCCCAATAAGCTATGAAATCAGTGGGGAGTGCGAATTCTTTACCAGTCTGACCTGCGCGAAGCCGACCACAATGCCGAAATTCAGCTTTGAGTGGAGTCTGGACGGAAACAGCTGGAACAAAATGGATGCGATTTACAGCTATTCCTGCACAACGGATGCTTCCGCTATCGCCTCGGCCGAAAAGAATGAGTTCTCCATACCGTCCGCCACGACCTATCAGCAGGGAACCATTTCCGGGGAATTCACCCTTGCGGAGCCTGTCTCTTCGGGCAGTGTATTCGTCAGGATAAAGGCGCTTGGCACAGCCACGTCCCTTACCCAGACTCTCAGGTTGAACGCTGGCTGCGCACTTGTAATGAAAGAGGCGGACAGTGATCTTAGCGGTGCAAACGTGCTTGCGAGCGAGAACTTCGCGTCCTGCCGTTGGCACGGAAGACCTGTGACCGGATGTTTTATGGGCGGCCTGATACACGTCAACCCAAACAATGTCGCCACCTCCTACAGTTCTTCCACAGGATGGTCAGCCAGCAACTCTTTGGTGAGGAAGGGATGTCTGCTTTTCAGCACGACCACAGGTGAACTCTGGCTCACTTCTCCGGCGCTGACTATGCTTTCGGCACCTACCGACGTCACAGTAACTTTCAAGATCGCTCCATACGTAACCGCTGAAGGTGTCCTGGAAGACGGCCGCGTGGGAGTGAAGGTAAGCGGATCCGGAACAGTTGTCGGCGACCTTGTCTATGACAGTCCGCTGGATGAGAATCCTTTCGAATGGCATAACGCAAGTGTGAAGGTGAGCGGCGCCAATGCGGACACCCAGATTTCCATTGGAAAGACCGCAACATCGGCGGGCCGCTTCTATCTGGACGATGTTGTGATAAGAAGATGAAAATT
>JAEDEB010000061.1 GCA_016293535.1 Bacteroidales bacterium
CGCCTGCGGGAAGTGTTGCCCCTCAGGCGTAGCGCGCATTTGGAGATCTCGGTGACATCGCCGGCCTTGTCATAGCGCACCGAACACACCACGCTCTGAGAAGTGTTGTGATCCGCATCATAGTATTGAAGAAGCTTGTTCCACTCATCGAGACTCACGCTTACGTGAATCTTCGGAACCGTCGTTCCGTCGAACATATATGCGACACCGTCCTTTGCGGAGTACCCGTTCCCGCCGTTCGGGGTGTTCTGGCCATTCCCGGAGTCCGTGTTGCCGCCCGGCTGCCCGGTGTTGTCACCCGGCTTAACGGACGTGCCATCATCCTTCAAGTCCCCGCCGCAGGAGCAGACGAGGACTGAAAGGAGCAATGTCATCAAGAGGCCTTTTCCATTCATCATAGAATATTATCTGAAATCGACAAGAAGCCTGTACTCACCAGGTTTGAGAGTTTCCGTGTAGCTGTCCCCGTTGACGAGCACGCTCCCAGTGAACGCATCATACCACTGGGCCGAAGTCGGGAGCAGTGCGGTGACATCCTTGGTGACAGTATTGAAGTTGCCCATCAGGCAGAAATGTCTGCCGTCCACCTCACCGAAGAGGAACTTGCCGTATTCGTAGTCCTTGGTTCCTACGTATAAGCGGAAACCGGCGCCCTTTGTGAAGAACTCCGGATTGGAGTTCCTGAATTCCAGCAGGGATGCATAGGAATCGTGGAGGGCCTTCCTCTGAGGCACATCGAGATAGTCCCACTTGACAGGTTTGCGGGAAGTGTTGCCGCCGTTGCTGTCCCTGGAGATATCGTAGCCCAGCTCACCGAACTGCCATATCATCTTCGGGCCGGGAACCATCAGGCAGAACGCGGCTGCAAGGGAGGCACGGCGCATCTGAAGGGTCAGCGCATCCTCGGAACCATCAGGAAGGTCGGACGGCTTGTTTCCCGGAGTCATCAGCCAAACCTTCTTCAGATCGGGACTGAACCATACATCATAAGTGCCGCTCTCTGGAGCCTTCATGTCCTGGGAGGATGAACCGAGAGTCAGGGAGAACCCTGAATCGAGAGGAAGCTTGGTATTCTTCACCGATGCCCCGTAATTGTACGCATCGTTCCACGCTCCGTTACCCCTGATCTTGAACGCATCGTCGGCGGAAATTGCCACATTGCAGGCGACGAAGGCATTGTCGGAAGACTCAAGGGCAATGTCCGGGGCCTTCCAGGACGTCATCGTTCCGCAAATTCCCCATTTCACGGATGCAGGGGCGGCAGATGTTCCGTAGCATATCCTTTCCTCGTCGTGGCTCTCCATAAATCCCACCCTGTAGCAGTTGGGATCATACATGTATGAAAGGTCTACGTTCGAACCGGCCACGACCTGGGTGTAGGCGGAGTTGCAATTGCCCCACATATGCATCCCGGCACTACCGAGCGCATTGTTCTCCGCATCGACGAAATGCTCAAGTATCACCATCGCGTCCGGGTTCACGGACTTGATGTGCTTGCAGTAGCCTGTGAGTATGTCGACACGCTGCTGGTCATAAGAGCTATCCTTTCCACTGTTGTTGGTGAATCCCTTGGTAAGGTCGAAGCGGAAACCGTCAACTCTGTACTCGCGCAGCAGATATGTGAGACTCCTGCGTATGTGTTCCGCGATGACAGGGTCCAGGTGGTTTATATCCTGGAACACCCCGAAACCGTGAGGAGTCACGACATTGTAGTGAGGGTTGAGCGGGGAGACATTGTTATTGGCCGAGTCCCAATGGAGTCTCGCATAAGGATGTGCACCGGTGGTGTGGTTGTAAACTACGTCCACCAGTACGGCGAGTCCCCTCTTGTGGCACTCGTCGACAAACTTGCAGTACATCTCGCGAGTACCATAAGCCTTGTCGAGCGCAAAGTATGAGCAAGGGTTGTAACCCCAGCTGTCGTTGCCCTCGAACTCCTGCACAGGCATAAGTTCCACGGCATTGACGCCGAGGTCCTTGAGGTAGTCGAGCTTTTCGAGAGCCCCGTTTATATCGCCTGAGGAAGTGAAGTCACGAAGGAGCATCTCATAGATTACCAGAGAGTTCTCATCCTTTATTCTGAAATCCTCCACTTCCCAGTTATAGTCTGTCCTTGAAATCTTGAATGCGCTGACACGGTCCTTCGTATCCTCCGGATAGGCCGGAAGATCGGGATATGTCGATTCCGGAATATACGGGTCATTCCACGGGTCATAGACGATTTCGGCATAAGGATCGTGGATGCGGAATGCCGAATCCCCGTCGCCAACGTGATACTGGTACATATATTCCTTCTCCGGATCGAGACCGGCAAGCGTAGCCCACCAGCATCCGGACTCTTCGTCCCACTTCATCATATAGTCCTTCTCCCTCTTCCATCCGCTGAACTCGCCTATGACATAGGCATAGTCATGGTGGCTTCCGTCAGAGGCCCTGTCATAGAATGCCAGGGTTACGGACGTATTGTCGGAACCATAGTTGATTCCTTCCACAGTGCCTGAAGGCATTGCCGCATTGACAACGGGATCCGGCACGAAAACCCCTGCCTGATATTTTGTATCGGTAACGGTGAAGAACTGGTCCGGCTTGGTCTGTTTCGTGCCGTCAGCATTCCTGAGCACCAGTGCAACCATCTCAAGCGGCGTCGTTCCTGAACCGAAGAATTCCCTGAGAGTCGGCCCCAGCTCGAGTTTGTAGGAATTGTCTCCCAGCTTCTCCAGACGGCACTTGTCAGTATTCTCCGTCCATGCAGCCTGAACGAATTTCCAGTCCTCGTCGTAGAATACGCCTATATGGGCATATATGTCCGTCGTACAGTTGAAAAGGGCCGAAGAAATCGCGGATTCGCGGGTAGGGTTGAAATAAATCGTACATGGCTGATCGGCATCCGGCGCTTCGGGAGAGAAAGTTATGCCTGAGGCCGCATCGGGCTTGACGACGGGCTTTTCTTCCGGAGCGGTATCCGGGCCGTCATCCGGTTTCAAACCGTCACCGCAGGATATGAACGTCAGGGCCGCAATGGCCGTCAGGAGATATTTGAACTTGTTCATCACTAAAGAAAACAGTTTTTTCCTGGAACTCAAGTTTCGCATTTGCGAAACTTGGTAAAATGAAAAAAGGGCGGCAGCGGAAACCCGCCGCCGCCCGGGAAGTCACAAGGTCAAGGTCATTATTCGATTGTACCTGTACCTGCGTTGAAGTCGAGAGTAATAGTCTTGCCAGCTTCTACTGGAACCGCTGCCTGATCGCCGCCTGTTGCGCGGTAAACGATCTTGCCGTCATAGATGTTGAACTCGGACTGCCACCAGTTGCCATCGTTTCCAGGAATCTTGGCATACATGCGGAGGTCACCAGCAGCTGCGGTAGTGGCAGTAGCTGTCGTACCGTTGGTGAAAGGATGTGTGCCCTCATTCCAGTCGCCGAAAGCATTACCCATACCATAAATTTCGGCAGGCATAACGGTAACCTTGTCACCGGTAAGGTCAACAATGATGGTGTAGAGACCATCAGCCGCAACCTGGTTGTTTTCAGGAGTTGTGAATCCCTCATTGGTGCCGAGTTTTGTGAAGTCACCGTTCCAATCCTTCACAGCGCAGAACTTGAACTGAGTAGTTGTCGTCATATAGCGCACTGCCCAGAACATGCCCGGATGGGTGTGTACAGGAACCATCTCGACGATGCCATCAGACTTCCAATCCCAGTTACCAAAGTCATTGCCGACGATGTACATGGTCTCAGGAAGGGTAGACTCCTGAGTAAGCTCAACGGTATAGCTGAAACCGTCTGCAATGGCACCTGCCTTAGGAGAGAAAGTGAGGGTAAGGTCGTAGAGACCTGCCTTCTCCACTTTGAGGTTGCCGAAATCTGAGCCTACACCAAGTTTTCCTTCTGCATTTCCACCGAATGAAACCTCAGCCTTTACGATACCGTCAGCATCGAGGTTTATCTTCCAGCCGTGGCAGGAAGCGAACTTGTACTCGCCGTTCTTTGCAAGGCTCTGGTCCTTCCATGTCCATACGATGGAGCCGTCATTGTTGACAGTTTCCTCACCGGCAGTGAAGCCCCAGCTGTTCATACCGCCGCGAACACCGAACTTAGCCCTCTGGACAATGATCTGAGCGCCGTCAGCAAGGTCATTGTTGGCATTGTTGTCGAGCACGATGTGATAGAGACCGGTCTCGGGAACCTTCATCTTAGGAGCGTTCTCACCTATCACGAGAAGTCCCTGCTGGATCTTCATGTTAGGGTTATTGTCATAGTTCTTGCAATCAGGATCATTCTCGTCATAACCGTAGTTCACCTCTGCAAGATTTGCTCCGTAGAACTTCTTGTTTCCTGCGGAATTCTCGATGAGAGCGAACTCCTTGCCACCCTCGAGATAGACATACTTCTCGTACATTCCGGTACGGGTTGCCTTTTCCACCTCGTTGATTCCGGCAGACATTGCATTCTTGGACTCCACCTTGTCGGAACCGGTGGCAGGACCGTAAACATAGAAACCGTCGAGGACGATGTCGTCAAGGTTGATGTCACCTCCGTTCTTGCCTCCGTCGCAGGAGGTGAAGGCGACCATTGCAGCCAGCATGCTGGCAAAAATCAAAGTTTTCTTCATAATCGGATTATTGTGTATTTGGTTGTTTAAAGATTCTCGTAACCAGGAGTCTGGGTCCAGACCTTGTTGCCGTTTTCATCAACAAGGGACTTCTCGAGCACGGAGTACGGGATAGGGAACCACTTGCGGACTTCGTCCTTCTTGGTCACATACTCGATGTCTCCGAACTTGCCGTAACGGATAAGGTCCCTGCGTCGTACCATCTCCCAGGAAAGCTCCCTTCCCCTCTCGTCAAGCACGTCCTCGAGAGTCCAGGTGTCAGGGTCGCCATAGCACTCCTTGAAGAGGGCGACGCCTGCATTCAAGTCCTTGGTGTCGTTGCGGAAGCACCTTGCCATATATGTCTGGAAGTCCTTTGACGAAGTGACAGAGGAAACTGAACCCGCTCCTCCCCTGAGAATAGCCTCCATCTTCATAAGGAGCACGTCAGGGTAGCGTACTATAGGCATGTCGTTCTCACAGTACTTGTAGGTCTGGGTCTTGTCGAGTTCCCACTTGTTGAGGCGGGCGCCGTCGAAGTTGTGGCCGTTGTTGATGTTGGTGATTCCTACGTGGATGACGGTAGGCGCACCTTTTCTGCCATCGGCAATGACATCCTCGTCAAGATAGAGGTCCTTGCTGCCTTCGGACTTCTGCACCTGTCCCACGAACCAGCCCCACTGCTTGTCTGAGGCAGTTCCGAGAAGATCAGGTCCGGGACCCCTCACGTCACTGTTGTAGTAGCCCTCTACCTTGCTGTTGTCGAGGAAGTCCGCAGCGGAAAGTGCAGGGGCGTCCGCAGCCTTGAATATGTCAAGGAAGGACGGGCGTGCGCAGAAGCCGTTCCAGGTGTCGAGCATGGTGTTGCAGTAGTACTGCATTCCGTAGTGATGTGTGTTGAAAGGGATGCGGAGTTTGTTCTTTACTTTTCCGAAATCGTGTTCATCGTCGGTCAGACCGTTCTCCACGATTACGAAGAGGTTCTCCTTGCTGCCCTCGTTGAAGATGGCGAAGTTGGAGAAATAGTCATCGGCGATGGAATACGAGCCTGCGTTGATGATATTGTCGCAGCATCTTACGCAGTTGTCATAGAAAGATCCCTGGAACTGCTCAGGCTTCTCCACGTTTCTGAATATGTTGTCTTCGGTGCAGCCGAAACCCTCGGCATTGAGATAGAGCCTTGCGAGCAGGGCATAAGCGAAGCCCTGGGTCGTGCGGCCGTAGTTCGCCGCACGGTTGGCATCGTTCACTACCACCATATTCGGAGCGTTCTTCTCAAGGGTCGCAACAAGATGGGACCATACGTCCTGAGGCTCGAAAAGAGGGCCTGTCGCCTCTTCGAACTTCTCTGTGTAAGGGATGCGTCCGAAGCAGTCGAAGAGCTGGTAGAAGTAGTATGAGCGCATGACTTCCACCTCGCCAAGATACTGGGCATAGACCTCCTCGGTCATGGACTCCTTATAGGTGTTGAGGGTCTCGATGATCTGGTTGCAGAGTACTGCGCCCGAGACGGTCACGTTCCAGACCTCCCTGATGGCCTCACCCCTGTGATCCCAGGTATGGGTATTCTGGCGAAACCAGTAGCCGCCGTCGTTCCAGTCGTTTCCGCCGTTCCTCGGGACGCATATCCCTTCATCGGCGGTTATGGTCTGGAGTCCCCAGTAGCCCCAGTGGTCGTGAGTATATTTGAGGTTGGCATATATCTGGCCCACCTGCATCACGACATTGGTCTCGTTGGTCATCATATCCTCCACGGTAGGGTTGCCGTAGTTGACCTCGTCAAGCATGTGGCAGGCCGGCGCACAGAGAACGAGGGCGGCAACTGCCGATGTATATATGAACTTTTTCATATCCTTGCCTTATTTGAATGAGATGTTGAGACCGAAGAGTACTGTAGCCACAGTAGGATAGAAGTCGCAATAGTCGATACCGGCGCTCCATACGTTGGTGGTGTTGACTTCGGGATCCATTCCGCTGTAGCCCGTCAGGGTTGCGAGATTCTGGCCTGTCAGGTAGAGCCTGAGGTTGTCCACGAGGCTTTCCTCCTTGAACCTGAAGGTGTAACCGACGGTAATATTGTCTATCTTCATATAGGAACCGTTCTCGAGATAGTAGTCGGAGAACTGCTCCTTGTTGGCATAAATGACGCCCTTGTCGGTCCTTACGTCCTTCATGAAGATGTTGTCGGCTGCAGAGGAGCGGGGACCGTATGCCCACCTGGTAAGGTTGAGTATCTTGTTGCCCACAACGCCGCGCAGGAAAATCGACATGTCGAGGTTCTTGTACCTTACGCTGTTGTTCCAACCGAAGGTGAACCAAGGCTGGGCGTTGCCCAGGGCCTGGCGATAGCCCTCTGCCGCACCGGCGCTGTCGACGACACCGCCTGCCGGGGTAGAGTAGTACCAGGTTCCTTCCTTGATGGTGAGGAGCTTGTAACCGTAGAAAGTACCTACGGACTGTCCCTCGACAAGAATCTGGGTGTTGGTGTTCATTATACCGTTCTCACCCACGCCACCTGAAGTCGTCTCCTTGTAATTGAAGCCCTTGGAAGGGTCGGAGAGCTTTGTAATCTTGTTGTGGTTGTAGGAAAGGGTTGGGGTGGTGGTCCAGGTCCAGTTCTTGGTCTTGACCGGGACACCGCTTATCACGAGCTCGACACCGTAGCTCTGCATCTGACCTGCGTTGGCCAGCAGGGTAGGATACTGGTAAGGAGGGGTAGGAACCTCATAGTCCCAGAGCAGGTCCTTGGTCTGACGGAAGTATGCGTCGAAACTACCGTAGAGCCTGTTGTCGAGGAAGGCGAAGTCGAGACCGAGGTTGTACTCGAATTTCTTCTCCCAGCGGAGGTCAGGGTTGACGTTCTGGCTGATGGTGTAGGTGTTGACATACTTGCCGTTGTACCAGAAAGTACCGCCATTGGAGAGGAGCGCCACTGACTTCAGGTCGGAACCGAGGTTGTTTCCCGTGACACCGAAGCCCAGACGGAGCTTGAGGTCGTCCACGCCCTCCTTGTCCTTCATGAAGTCCTCACCTGTGATTCTCCAGCCGAGGCTGACTGCAGGGAACCATCCCCACTTGTTGTTGATTCCGAAGCGGGAAGAACCCTCGCGCCTGATGGAAGCGGAAACGAGGTACTTCTCCGCATAGTTGTAGTTGGCCCTCGCAAAGAAAGCTGCGAGAGTGTTGGAGTTGCGGGAAGAGCTTGCCTTGAGATAAGTCTTCTCAGGGTCTCCGTTGCCGATCTGGTAGTACTTCATGCTCTCGGTAGGGAAGCCCTTGTTCTCCACTGACATTTCGTCATAGAGGAAGTTCTGGTAGGAGAAACCTGCAACGGCAGCGATGTTGTGCCTGCCGAAGCTGTGGGCATAGTCAACGGTAGCCTCGAAGAGCTTGTTGAAACTCCTGTTGGAGCCTCTGCCGGCCTTGCCGGAACCCTCGATGTCCGTGGTTATCTGCTTGTTGGACCAGTAGTTCGCGTTGTCACCCTCTTCGATGGCACCGAATACGTTGACCTTGAGGCCCTCCACAGGCTTGATGTTTACGGTGGCCTTCACGGAACCCCTGAAATAGTTTCCGTCCTGGTATGACTCCTTCTGGTTCATGTTCTCCACCGGGTTGCTCAGACCTGTTCCCTGCGGCTTGTAGTAGCCCGAAACCGTAGTCTCGTCATAGATAGGGTAGGTCGGATTGAGGGTGGCCGCCATCTTGAAGTCACCGCAGAAATAGTCGTTGCGGTAGTGCATGTAGGAGAAATCGTAGCTGAGGTTGAGCCAGCCGTCGAGAGCCTTCTGGGAAGCCGCGAGCTTCGCTATCACCTCGTTCCTCTCGTTGTTCCGGGCAATACCCTGAGCCTGCTTGTAGTTGACGGAAGCACGGTAGCTGAACTTGCCGGAGGAACCTACGATGGCGAGATTGTGGTTGTGGGTGATGGCACCTTTCCTTGTAATTTCGGACATCCAGTCGGTCTGGTATGGATTGCCGTCCTCATCCGTGATGATGGTAGGGGTGATCGCGCCGCCTGAAATCTCACTGAGATTGACAAACTCCTCCGG
The DNA here is from genome assembly GCA_016293535.1 of Bacteroidales bacterium. Classification (GTDB taxonomy): domain Bacteria; phylum Bacteroidota; class Bacteroidia; order Bacteroidales; family UBA932; genus Cryptobacteroides. The sequence goes on from JAEDEB010000061.1 coordinate 8,644, forward strand.
AGTTGCCATACCGGTCTTGCCGTTCTTCATGGAAACGGAAACATAGCCGGAATACTCAACCCTGGTGTTTGCCTTGTCTGAGAAGTTGTCTCCCTTCTTGGTGGTGATGATGATGACACCGTTGGTGCCTCGGGTACCGTAGATGGCTGCCGCAGAACCGTCCTTGAGGACATCCATCGAAGCTATCTCATCAGGAGAGATATTGTCAATGTTGCTCACAGGAACGCCATCCACGATGTAGAGCGGAGATGTTCCAGCTCCCTTGTCGAGAGTGGAGAAACCGCGAATCTGTACATTGAAGCCCGTCGAAGTAGGGTCAGCCGTGGTTCTGCTGATGTTCAGACCGGCAACCTTGCCCTGAAGGAGTCCTATCGGGCTGGTCTTCACACCGGCGTTGAAATCCTCGGCCTTGACGGATGCGACCGAACCGGTCACTTCCTTCTTCTTCTGTGAACCGTAACCGATTGCAACGGCCTCCTCGAGGAACATGGAGTCCTCGGAAAGCATCACGGTAGCCGGAAGCTCGGATGCCTTGAATGTCCTGGATGCATATCCGAGACAGCCGACTTCGACCATAGCGTCAGGGCCGGACACCTTGAGGGTATATGCACCGTCGATGTCAGTGGAAGTACCCGTGGTTGTGCCGACCTCCATGATGGTCGCTCCGATAACCGGACCCAAGCTGTCTTCCACGACACCCTTGACCTCATATCCGCTCTGTGCGGAAAGCTGCAGAGACCCTGCCATTGCCAGAAGCGCTGCAGCAGAAAGTGTCAAGATTCTCTTCATATCGAAAGAATTGGTTTGTTGTTATAAATAGAAATATGTATTGTCTTTTTGGCTATTTGTCCATTTGCGCCGAAGACCTCTTCGCCTCGCTCACGAGGGAGACGGACAGGGCTCCGAGGAGGAGAAGGACACCGGCCACAATGAGCATTGTGGTCTGTGCGCCGCCCAGAAGCCTGAGAATGACTCCGCCGAGAGCTGCGGCAACTATCTGCGGAAGGCAGATCGTGCAGTTGAAGAGTCCGAGGTATTCGCCCATGTGTTCTCCTGACAGCGCATTCGTAAGGATGGTGAATGGAAGTGCGAGCATTGCAGCCCAGGCAAAGCCGATGAGGAAGAATGAGCCGAAGAGAAGATACTGGTTGTGTATGAATGCAACGGAAATGAAACCGGCTGCTCCGAGCACGAGGCTGACGATATAGGCGAGCCTGTGGGACTTGAAGCGCGGAAGCAGGGCAGCCCAGAGTATGGAACCTACGGCCTGAACGGCGAAGAGCACACCGACCCAGTTACCTGCCGCCTGATAGCCCTCGGATGTCACGTCGGACGTATTCCATACGTTGAGGGAAACGGCCCCGTTGGTGTAGGTCCACATATAGAGGAAAGCCGCCCAACAGAAGAACTGTACCAGACCCACGGTCCAGAACGCCTTGGGCGCCTTGACCAGAAGCTTGACTATGCCCTCCTTTGGAGCGTCGTCCTTCTTGAGGGCGATGCCGTGGAACCCGGCATACTCCTGAGGATTCATCTCCTTGACCGTCAGGAAGGTATAGAGCACGCAGAGTATGAGTATCGCGGCTCCCGAGTAGAAACTCCATTTCACCGAAGGAGGAATCACTCCCTCAGGGGCGGTGTTGCATATTCCTATCCAGGTGAAGAAGATAGGGAAGAGATATCCCACGAGGCTTCCCGCATTGCAGAGGAAGCTCTGTATCGAATAGGCAGTACCCTTCTGCTCCTCGTTGACCATATCGCCGACCATCATCTTGAACGGCTGCATGGCCATGTTGATGGAAGTGTCGAGGAAGATGAGGGAGAAGAGTCCGAACCACATCGCGCCGTTGATTCCGAGGAAGAGCCTGGTCGAGAAGTTCAGGCTGCCGGCATTCGGAAGAAAGGCCATCACAAGCACTGCCACGAGCGCGCCGGCCAGAAGATATGGCTTGCGGCGTCCCAGGCGGCACCAGGTGCGGTCCGAGAACTTGCCCACAAGAGGCTGCACTATCATTCCCATCAGTGGCGGGAGTATCCAGAAGAAGCTGAGCTGGTGCGGATCCGCACCGAGGGTTGCAAAAATGCGGCTTATGTTCGCGCTCTGGAGAGCATAGGCAATCTGCACTCCGAAAAATCCGAAGCTGAGATTGAACATCTGCCAGAACGAAAGTGATCTTTTTGTCGACATTGGTTATCCTTAGTGTTGCGAACGGCGAATCTACATCAATTATAAGGAAAGGAAAAACCGCCCGCGACGAATGGCGTCGTTTATGGGATGAAAAGGCGATTTTTCTTGACGAACATTTGGGATGAAAAGGCTTTTTTGTAAATTAGAAGCTGATATGAACGATTTGAGAAATCACCTCATCATTTTGTCATTCGCAGCCCTGCACGGAGCGATGGCCCTGTTCTGCCGAGCCATAGGCGTACAGGACGAGCTCATCCTGACCCTGCTGACGATGCTGATGCTCGCGCTGCTGTGCTATCACAGGCGCATGGACATAGAATTCACTGCAGTCGCCATAGTGGTCGGCAACCTCGTGGGATATGCACTCGGACTGGGATTCGCAAAGCTGACGGGGCGCTTTTCCGAGGTTGTAAGTTCGCCCTGGCCGGCAGCCATCTCCACTGCGGTGACCACCCTCATACTCGGATACCTCACAATCGCGACGACCTGTTTCCTGGACCCGAGCGACAGGCAAAGGGAAAGCAAATACGACATTATATGGATAGTCGGAGCCATCTCGCTGGTATTCCTCGCAAGGCTCACCGTCATACTCCTCCACAGGAGCAACATACTCGTCAACCCTCAGTTCGGCGAGGGCATACTATACTTCATGACGAGCTGCGTGGCCCTGATGTTCGTGCTCTTCGCCTTTCTGGCAAGCTACACCATTGTCGCCAAGCGCAAGACGGAAAAGGAAATAGAGAAGAGGCATCTGGCGCAGTACCGCTATATGAAACTCAGCCAGCAGGTCAACCCGCACTTTCTCTTCAACTCCCTCAACATACTCGACGGCCTTGTCACCGAAGGGGACAGCGAAGCCGCGAGCGTCTACATCCACAAGCTCGCCGCCCTGTACCGATATCTGCTCAAGAACGAGGACGAAACCCTGGTGAGGCTGCGCGACGAGATGGAGTTCGTCGACAAATACATTGACCTGCTCAAGGTCCGCTTCCAGGATGGGATGGAGGTCACCGAGGACATAGACCCGTCGTCCCTGGGACGTATGGTAGTCCCATGCTCGGTCCAGCTGCTCATAGAGAACGCGACCAAGCACAACGCCGCCCTCGCCGGGAATCCGCTTGAAATCAGAATAACCACAGACTCCGGAAAGATATGCGTCAGCAACACCCTGCGCCCGAAACTCAGCCCGCCGAATTCCACCGGACTGGGGCTCAAGTACATAAGCCAGCAGTACAAGGACCTTTCCGGCAACGAAATAACCATCACCCAGACCGATGCTGAATTCACGGTCGTATTGCCACTGTTATGAATGCACTGATAATCGAGGACGAGAAAGTCGCCCAGACTGCGCTTTCCCGCACTGTCAGGAATGAGTTTCCTGACATCAACATCGTCGGAATGACGTCCTCCGTACAGGAGAGCGTGAATTTTCTGAAGAACCTCACCGGACCACTCGACATCATCTTCATGGACGTAGAACTCTCGGACGGTGACTGCTTCGAGATTTTCCGACAGACCGAAGTCGATGCCAAGGTCATAATGACCACTGCATATGACAGTTACGCCATCAAGGCCTTCGAGGCAGGGAGCGTGGATTATCTGCTCAAGCCAATAGACGTAAAGGACCTCCACAGGGCGGTGGAGAGGTGTCGCAAGAACACGACAACCCCGGACATAGCCGCGCTTCTCGAAGCTTTCAGGCGGCCGGCCCGGGAGTTTAAGGAAAGGTTCATAGTGAAATTCAACGACAGGATAGTGCCCGTCAAGACTTCGGAAATTGCATATTTCTATTCCGAAGACAAGTACAACTATCTCGTCACTACTGCAGGAGCGGTTTACATCGCGGACAAGTCCCTCGACGAGATCGCCGAAGAACTCGATCCGCACGCCTTCTTCAAGATTTCGCGCAGCTGCATAGTCTCTCTCGGAGCCATCATCAGCATCACCAAGCTCGTCGGCGGACGCCTCCAGATCAGCGCGCGACCGAAACCATCCTTCGATATGGTAGTTTCACG
>JAEDEB010000008.1 GCA_016293535.1 Bacteroidales bacterium
TCTCGCCTACCATGTCAATGGCATCGTAAAAAATTGAATACGCGATACTCTTCTTGCCCTGGAGCATAAGATTGTTCACGAAACGGGTTACGTTCACATCGTGAAACTTAGGGTCAGGAAGTAGAATCCTCTTCTTAGGCTTCGTTTTTCTCATTGTAGTGAAAAATTAAATTGTGAAAAAGGTGAAAAATTACTTCTTAGATTTCTTTGGCCTCTTGGCTCCGTAGAGTGAACGGGACTGCTTCCTTCCCTCTACGCCAGCTGTATCCAAAGCTCCTCTAAGGATGTGGTAACGCACACCTGGAAGGTCCTTCACACGGCCTCCGCGAACGAGCACGATGGAGTGCTCCTGGAGGTTGTGACCCTCTCCCGGGATGTACGCATTGACCTCTTTGGAGTTGGTAAGACGTACACGTGCAACCTTACGCATCGCTGAGTTAGGTTTCTTAGGTGTGGTTGTGTACACACGCACGCAAACGCCCCTCCTCTGAGGACAAGCATCAAGGGCGCGGGACTTGCTTTTCATTTCAATGACCTCGCGACCTTTGCGGACTAATTGTTGAATAGTTGGCATAAATGATTGTAAATCTTTAATTTATGTTTCATTCCCCTATTTTGGGGGCTGCAAATATACAAATATTTTTCGAAATGCCAATCAGAAGGGGTTAAAAACACATTCCATTATAGTTATATTTGTCCTGATAATTTTGACTGCCACCAGCTTATGAGCAACACTACGACTGAGGACTTCACATGGATCATTACAAGGGTTGACGGAAAGATATCTTCCGTGTCCCTCGACTACACGGGGCTGCTTAAGATAGCCTCCATCCTTTCCGGCTTGAAACCGGGCCTCTCAAAGACAAAGCAGAAGAGGGCAGCCGCAAAGATGGTATCTGCGGCCGGGTGCGTAACGACGGAGAAAATGGGCACGGATGCCCTTATGGAACTTGGAAGGAATCTCGAGTGGGAAGATTTAAGACTCTTCGGAACGGAATTCCAGCTAAAGGTCTGGAAAGAGCTCTTCCTGCTCAATCACGAAGGAGCGGGGCCGAAGCTTCTGAGCTATTCGGATTTTGCGACCATCTGCAACAACAGGCCCGGAATACGAGCAGTGGCCCACGCCGTCGGTCTCAATCCTCTTCCTGTGATACTCCCCTGCCACCGCATAATCCCAAAAGAGTCCATCGACCGCATCACGGAAATCGAAGGCGCTGCGAAAAAGACCATATTCGGCGGTGCCGACATCTGGCTTTTCGACACTATCGACTTCGGTGAATATGCACTCGGAACCGCTGTCAAGAGGTTCATACTCGGAAAGGAATTCTCCTACGGCCTGCCCGGAGCCGAAAAGAACGGTGCCGAATAAGCCCGGCAAGGCGAAACTCCGCACATCAGCGGACGGCCAGTAGATAGGAATTGAGGGCCTTGCGGTAGGCGATGCGGCTGTCTGTAAGGGCGTCCTCGCACTGACGCAATGAATTCTGGGTCTGCAGGAGTTCCGAAAGGGTCGACATCCCCGCTCCGAAGGAGGCTTTCTGATGGTCATAAACGGTACGGGCACATTCCACCGCTTCCTCCGCAATAGCTATCTGCTCCCAAGACGTGTTGAGCTCCAGCCACATCTGGCGGGCCTTGAGCACAAGCTGGGCATCTAAATAAGCCTTCTCGTTCTCCGCCTTCATTATCTCATACTCGCATCGTCGTATTTTTTTCGAAGCCTTGCCCCAGTCCGTCAGCGGAATCTTCACGACAGCATACAGGGCTCCGTTCGATCTTCCGTTCCCGAGAGTCTTTCCGTATCCGTACATCGCACCCAGTCCCACTGTCGGCAGGGCCTCTCCCACTGCCATCTTCTTCTCGAGAGCCTTCGCCCTTCCCCTGAGTTCCAGCAGACGGCTTTCCTCCATATTCGAGGCAAGAGACTCCTCTTCCATATAATAGTTGTCAGGAGAAAGGAAATCCCCGAGGGAATCGGCCATCTCTATGTCGTCTATGAAGGGACGGGCGGAATCGGCTGCAGCGGAAACCGAAGCGTAGGGAAAGGAAACAAGGTTGAGAAGGTCCATCTTCGCAAGCCTCAGACCACCCCGGAGTTTGCTTTCGGCGGATTTCAGTTCAGAGGACTTCATCCTGACCTGCAGCAAGTCCGCCTCCGTCATAAGTCCGGCAGAGCAGGCGGAGAGCACGTCCTTCTCAAGGGAATCCAGCAGTTCCCTGGCACCTGCCAGTGTAAGGCGCTTTTCCTGCAGAGAAACCACTTGCCAGTATTTCTCCTCTATCTCCATGTCGGAATCCCTTTCGGCAATTTCCTTCTGCAGGGTGGCAGCCTCGACGCCGAGAGCCGCCAGCCTGTTGCCCGTGACTATCCTTCCTCCCGCAAAGACGGGTTGGGTGAGGGACAGTGATGCGGAATATCCGTATTCAAGTGCCCTGTATCTGGATGGCAAGCCATTCTGCTGCGAGAACTCATCCCAATAATTGCTGATGTTCCAGGCGGCTTCGCTCTTGCCTATGATATCAGTAAGCCCGATGTCTATGAAAGGATTGAGGGCGTGGAAGGCCATTGCCGTTGCCGAAACGCTCGGAAAATACTCCGCGAGAGCCTCCTGCTTGCGTGCCTGTGCGGCAAGGACGTCCAACCCGGCATTGCGTATCCTGTAGTCGTTGTCGGAGCACAGTTCCTTGCACTCCTCCAGGGTGAGCAGATGACGCTGGGCCGCCGCCTTGGGGGCTGCAAGCACAGATACGGCCAGCAATGCGGCCCCGAAGATTATATGATGTCTCATTCTCATTTTTTCTTGTCTGCGTGCCTGAACAACTGCCAGTATGAAACCGGCATTATGAATACGATGAGGAAAATGGAAAGCATGGTTCCGAAACAGATGACTATGCCCATAGGCATCCACAACAGGTCCCCGCTGACTATCATAGGAAGGACTCCCAGAGCAGTCGTACAGGATGTAAGGAAGATAGGACGCATCCTCCGCTTTCCCGCCTCCATTGCCGCCGTCTTCACGTCCTTTCCCGCCTTGAAGCGCTCATCCTCCGCATACTCGAACATCAGGATTCCGTTTCTCACTATGATTCCGACGAGGCTCACAAGTCCGAGTACCGCGGTAATGGTGAAGTCCATCCCGAAAGCCCAGAGTCCGAAGAATGCTCCGAACAGGCACAACATGCTCATTGAGAGCGTGAGCACCGCAAGGGATGCCTTCTTGAAATGGAAAAGAAGGAAGACGAAGAGCACCAGCACCGCCGCGATGAAGGACCATGCGATTTCAGGGAAAACCTGTTCATTGGCGGAAGAGAGCCCGCCGTAATGGACCTCGATATCCTCGCCCATTGACGGAAGCAAATCCTTTTCCACAAAACTCCTGATCTTCTTCATCGAGGCCGGCTGACTCCGGCCCATTCTCATGTCTGCATATACGCTGACAGACTCGCGCCCTCCGTAATGGTCAAGCTCTGCGAGGGCCCAGTCGGGATTTACGCATGCGACCTGGCGCAGAGGCACGGATATGCCCGGAACCGAGGTCGGCACCATCTGGTTCCCTATGGTTTCGTATTTCATGGATCCGTCGATCCCGGCACTGTAGAGATTGACCGGTATCTGGCGGCCGTCCTCCCAGAGGCTTGAAATGGTCTGGCCGTTGAAGGTCCCCGCCAGGGAGAGGGCGAGCCCGGATTTGTTGACACCGAGCCGGCTTGCTTCGTCCGGATCGAGAACTATGTCCACGGAGCTGTGGAAATCGTCGCAATTGCTATGCACCCATTTCAGTTCATCGTCCAGTCCGTACATATATCGCTTGAGACGGTCGGCAGCGAGAACGAGAGAGTCGCGGCTATCCCCGGTGAAGGTGACGACCACTGCGGCCTCGGCACCGTTGTAGTCCATCTGCTTGTAGCGTATGCAGCACTGCGGGAAAATGTGTTCATACCGGGATTCGTATTCGCGCAGAAGCTCCTCCGTAGCCTTGTTGGAGACTGTGTTGACGAGCATCTGGGCAAGTCCCGGAGACGGAAGCTTAGGCGCGTAGGTGGCGGTGAAACGGGGCGCGCTCGTGCCTATGAACGAGGTGACTGACGTAACCCTGCCGTCGGAGAGGAGCATATTCTGGAGCGAGTCCACATATTCCTTCGTCCTTTCCGTCCCCTGGCCCGATTCGACCTCGAGCTCAACTACGAAAAAGTCCCTGGCTGCATTCGGCATCATCTGGATGTTGGTACGGCTGAACATCAGCAAGCCTATGGCGATGGCTGCCGCCCCCGCTGCAAGGGTCAGGTACGGATGGCGGAAACAAGCGGCCTGAACCTTCTCGTATACCCTCTGGATTAAGGCGAAGAACCTGTCCTGAACCCTTGCGATGAAGCCCTTCTTCTGTTCTCCCGAAGCCGGAACAATCCATTTTATCTCCATTGAAGGCACCACGCTGACGGCAAAGAACAGGGACATCATCAGGGCTATGGTGATGACAATGGGGAACAGTTTCACGAAATCGCCGAGATACCCGGTGATTATCAGGGTCATGGGATAGAACATCGCGCAGATGGCGGCCGTGGCTATGAAGGTCGGCATAAAGAGCTCCTTCGCGCTTGCACATGCCGCGTCTACAGGGGACAAGCCGCGTCCGATCTTGTCCATATATCCGTCTATCGTGATGATGGAATCGTCCACTATCATTCCCAAAGAGACGATGAGGGCGGCAAGAGTGACCGTGTTGAGGTCTATCTTGAAAAAGAACATGAACGCGAGGGCCACCGCCGTGCACACCGGAACGCCGGAACCGGCTATGAGCGCCGAGCGGATGGGGAAGAGGAGCACCATCACGAGCATCACCACGAGCATCGATATGAGCAGGTCCCTCAGGAAGGAATATACCGAGCGCTCCACCACTTTCGGCTGGTCGGTGACCCTGGTGAGGCTCACGCTGTCCGGAAGTCCTTTCTCAAATTCCCCAAGCACCTTGCCGACCTCGTCCCCGAAGGCCACGATATTGTTGTCAGGTCTCATCTCCACGGAAAGGATCAGACAGCTGTGTCCGTTGAAGGAAACGAACTGCTCAGGGGCTTTGTAGCGTCTCTCTATCGTGGCTATATCCTTGAGTCTCACTATATTGCCCGAAGGGTCCGACCATACTGTCTTTTCCGCGATCTCTCGTTCGCTCCCCAGTCCGCTGCGTATGTGTATGGGAGCAGAGGCATAATCCGTGGAAAAGGTTCCCGCAGGTATCGAGAGCGTTGCCGTCTGATAGCCAAGGAGTATTGTGGCTGGGTCTATTCCATAAGAGGAAATCTTCTCTCTGTCCAGCGTGACTGCTATCTCCTCCTCCTGGCTGCCCACGACAGAAACCCTTGCAAGTTCCGGGATTCTTCGAAGCTTCACGCAAAGCTCGTCCGCATACTCCTCAAGTTCGGTGTATCCCTTGTCCGATGACTCAAGCGCTATGAGCAGCGAACTGACTGAACTGAAATCGTCCATGACGGCAACGGCAAGAACCCCTGCCGGAAGTGTCAGTTTCCTGGTCTTAAGCCCCAGTTTTATTTTGGACCAGACCTCATCCTTCTTCGACTGCTTGCAGTTAAGGCCTACGTAGATGTAACATATACCGTCCTTGGAAACGGACTTGGTCACAGCGCGGTTTACCTCCCTGTACGAAAACAGGGTCTCCTCCAGCGGTCTTGCAAGCTGCTGCTCCACCTCAGCCGCTGTTGCTCCGGGATAGATTCCCGCAACGAGCCCCTCCTTGATCTGGAAAGTGGGGAACTCGTCCTTGTTCATATATTTCAGACCGGCGATTCCCGCTGCAGCGAGCGCGAATACTATGAGATAGACTATCTTCTTCTCGGATACCGCCCAACGGACCCATGCACCTATGCCGGAAAATCTCTTGATTGCCATATCTTCAAGGAAGAACTATTCCGACTTCTGTTCCACTGCGGTAACCTTCATGCCCGTGGATATCTTCCTCACGCCCTCGATTACCACGAAATCCCCCGGTTCCAGACCTTCGGAAACGACGATGCCGTTCCCCTCGTAGCCCCCTACCCCAATATTCCTCCGGAATACGGTTCCATCATTCACCGTCCATACGTAACGGCCGTCGGAACCGGTCATCACTGCCGAGGCCGGAACCACGACCGAAGCTTCATCCGATGGTGCGGAGATGGACACCTTGCAGACCATTCCGGGCACAAGTTCATCGGACGGACGGGACAGAACAAGGGTGCAGTCATAACTGTGCGAGAGGCGGGATGGGACGGCGGCCCTGTTGGTCAATCGCGCGTCGAAGTACCGGTCAAGAGCCGGGACATAAACCTTTGCCGATGTTCCGACCCGTACCTTCACAACTTCCTTTTCCGGAAGCGGGAAATGGATTTCCAAGGATTTGGTGTCGATTATCCTGAACATCGGAGCCCCAAGGGTCAATTCCGAACCGGCAACCACATTCACATCCGAGACAACTCCGGCCATAGGGGCCTTCACCCGGCAATCCTCAACGGCGGCCGATGCGGCCTCGACTGCAGCTTCAGCCTTGCTGAGATTCGTCTGCATCTCTATCATCCTGATCTCAGGGACGCTTCCGCTACCGTACACTTTTTCAAGCCTCTCCATGGCGTCGGTGGCCTGATCATAACTTGCCCTGGCCATCTTCAAAGAACTGTTCAGAGCCCGGGACTCGATTTCCGCGAGAAGCTGGCCATGCGAAACGGCCTGACCCTCATGCACCTTCAGAGACACAAGGGAACCCGAAGCGGGAGCTGTCAGCATAACGGTCCTCGAAGCCTCGACGCGCCCCACATAAGCGCAGGTTCCCTCTGCTTCGGACGTCCCGACGGAAAGCACCTTCACCACCACCTTCTCCCTTGTGGCCTCCGCCTTGCCCCGCAGGCCCCTTAGCTTATCGCACGATGAAACAAAAAGGGGCACAGCGGCCAGAACTGCAAGGACAGCTGTCTTCATTACCGATTTTCCCATAGTAAAGACTTTTCTCTATTCGTTCTTCCTTGCCCTGCACAGGATATCGCTGTCCACTATGTGATACAGTATGTCATCCAAGATGAAATCTCCGCCATACTCAAGCGAAAAGAGCACTATATCCTCATAGCGCTCCGCGGAACCGCTGATTTCAAAATCTCCGCTGACATTGCCGGACGAGGATATTCCCGTATGCCCAATAATGGACTGGGTTCCGCTGACAAGCTTCATGTGTCTACGGTACGGTGTCAATGTCAGGATTCGGCCCTCAGCGAAAGCCCGGAATGCGGCAACTCCTCCGCCGGTGACGTTCATCGTCACCATCACTTCTCCGTTTTCCCGGTCCAATTCCGCTATGTTCATCTGGCCCGCCTCGACATTGATAGCGAAGGTCAATGTATCATCGTGCACAGTGATAACTGTGTCAGTCCTGATTTCTGTTTGGAGCTCGTCGTCACCCGGAACTGTCACGAGCACGAAACTCGTGTCGTTCTGGAATGCCTCGTCCCTGACTACTGATATCGTTCCTGAAGTCTTGAACGAATAATCTCCTCTGAAAAGCCGGAAACCTTCCCTGCTACATGCGCATAAGGAAGAAATGACCGCTGCTGCGGTCATGGTTTTTATGAAAATGCGTCTCATGTCTACTGTTTCTGCTTCTTTATGAACCGCAAAAATAATACCTTTGTTTTCTTGTGATACTTGCGTAAATCTTTTTGTAGCGCAAGTGTACGACCACCAAAAGCAGATGGATCAATACGCAATATTGTTATGAAAACTCTCAATCTCATTGCTGCCGCTGCGGCAGCGCTCCTGCTCTCATCCTGCTCGGGTAATCCGGGCGTTACGGTAGTGGCACATCGCGGATTCTGGAACTGTGATGAAGCCGGATATGCACGCAACTCCGTTGCAGCCCTTCGCTGCGCCTGCGAAGCCGGTTTCCGCGCAAGCGAATTCGATGTCCATATCAGTTCTGACAGCATTCTCGTTGTCCATCACGACGGAATCATCGATGGAAAGAGAATCGAGGAGTATCCTCTGTCTGAATTCTCGGAGCACCGCCTCGAAAACGGAGAACCGCTTCCTACCCTCGAGGACTACTTCAGGACAGCAGTGGCTTATCCCCATACCGCGCTGGTGCTCGAGCTCAAGGAACATTCCACCCCGGAACTTGAGAAACTCGCAGTGGAAAAGAGTATCGAACTGCTCAAGGAATACGGCCTCTTCTCTCCTGACAGGGTCCTCTTCATTTCCTTCAGCATCTACGCCTGCGAGCAGTACGCCAAAGCGGCTCCCGGATTCACGGTACAGTATCTGGAACACGACTACAGCATAGCGGAACTTGCCGAGCGCGGAATCAATGGAGTGGACACCGAATACGGATGGGTACTGGAACATCCTGAATGGATTGAACAGGCAAAGGCTGCAGGATTCAGCACCAACGTATGGACGGTGGACGATATGGATGCTGCCCGCCGCCTTATTGATCTCGGAGTCGAGCAGATAACCACAAACAAGCCTGACCAGCTCAGGGAACTCCTTAAAGAGCTAGGCATCAGGGAGTCCCGGTAAGCAGGACCCTGACAAGCTATTCCTGAGGCGTCCAGGTGCTGGAAAGATACAGTTCCTCCATCTGGACGTCGTCTATTGCAGAAGGGGAATCTATCATTACGTCGCGACCCTGGTTGTTCTTAGGGAAGGCTATGTAATCGCGTATGGTCTCCTGGCCTCCGAAGAGTGCGCAGACGCGGTCGAACCCGAATGCGAGACCTCCGTGTGGCGGAGCACCGAACTTGAAGGCATTGATGATGAACCCGAACTTGTATTCCGCATCCTCTTTGCTGATGCCGAGGATTTCGAACATTCTTTCCTGCATGGCCGCCTCGTGGATACGGATGGAGCCGCCACCAAGCTCGGTGCCGTTGAGGACGAAGTCATAGGCATTGGCGCATACCCTCTCGAGATCCTCCTTTTTGTCGGAGTAGTACCATTCGATGTGCTCGGGCTTCGGCGCAGTGAAAGGATGGTGCATGGCATAAAAGCGGCTTGTCTCGTCATCCCACTCGAAGAGAGGGAAATCCACAACCCAAAGCGGCGCGAATACCTTAGGATCACGGAACCCGAGGCGATTTCCCATCTCGAGTCTGAGGACTCCGAGCATGGTCTGGGTCTTTCTCTTCTGGCCGCAAAGAATGAGTACAAGGTCGCCGGCGGAAGCCCCTGCAGCCTCGGCTATCGTCTTGAGAGCCTCTGCTGAGTAGAATTTGTCAACACTTGACTTGAAGCTGCCGTCTGCATTGCACTTGATATATACGAGCCCCTTTGCTCCCACCTGAGGGCGTTTCACCCACTCTGTCAGCGCGTCAAGTTCCTTTCTTGTATATTCAGCACAACCCGTCGCCGCTATTGCGCCTATATATTCACAGGAATCGAAAACCTGGAAACCGTGACCTTTGACAAGGTCTGTGACCTCGTGTATCTTCATTCCGAACCTGATATCCGGCTTGTCGGAACCGTAGAAGTCCATGGCATCGTACCAGCTCATACGTGGAATAGGATTGGCTATCTCGACTCCAAGGGCATTCCTGAACATTTGGCGCATCATGCCTTCGAAGGTATTGAGCACATCCTCCTGCTCCACGAAACTCATCTCGCAGTCTATCTGGGTAAATTCCGGCTGACGGTCTGCCCTAAGGTCTTCATCACGGAAGCAGCGGACAATCTGGAAATATCGGTCATATCCGGCCACCATAAGGAGCTGCTTGAAAGTCTGGGGGCTCTGAGGGAGAGCATAGAAGCTGCCCGGGTTCATGCGGGAAGGAACCACGAAGTCACGGGCTCCCTCAGGAGTGGACTTGATGAGATAAGGAGTCTCTATCTCCATGAAGCCCTCTTTGTCCAGGTAGCTGCGTATCTCCTGTGCAAGACGGTGGCGCAGGGCAAGGGCTCTCTGAAGCGGCGGGCGCCTGAGATCGAGATAGCGGTATTTTGCGCGGATATCCTCTCCTCCGTCCGAGTTTTCCTCTATGGTGAATGGAGGTGTCACGGATTTGTTGAGCACCTTGAGAGTCTCTATTTTAAGTTCGATGTCACCGGTAGGCATCTTCGGATTCTTGCTCTGGCGCTCCAGAACCTCACCTGTAACCTGTATGACAAATTCCCTTCCGAGAGAAGAGGCACAGTCCTGAAGTTCCTGTTCTGCGGATGCGTCAACCACGAGCTGGGTAATTCCGTATCTGTCACGAAGATCTATAAAGGTCATCCCTCCGAGCTTGCGGGACTTCTGTATCCATCCTGCAAGTGTTACCTTGAGGCCGACGTTTTCAATGCGGAGTTCTCCGCAGGTATGAGTTCTGTACATTTCTGTTAGGGTTTTTCAACGGACGACAAAAATAGTAATTTTTGACTGATTAGTTACGACAGTTTCAGTGTCAGCGCTATGAAATCCTCGACCGAGAGCCTTTCCGGCCTGAGGTCAAATTCCGGAGATGAAGTGAAAGCTCCTGTCCTTTCCGCATCCCAGCCTTCGCGAGAGGCTTTTGAAAGGACAAGGGGTTTTAGCGAATTGCGGAGGGTCTTGCGCCTCTGGCCGAAGGCTGTCTTTACTACGGTCTTGAAAAATTCCGCATCACAACCCAGTTCCGAGCGGCTGTTTCGCGTGAGACGTATCACCGCCGACTTTACCTTCGGCGGCGGATTGAATGCGCCCTCCCCTACGGTGAACAGGTATTCGATATCATACCATGCCTGCAGGAGAACAGACAGTATTCCATAGGTCTTCGTACCCGGCTTCTCCGCTATGCGTTCCGCAACTTCCTTCTGTATCATGCAAACCACCTGCGGAACTCTGTCTCGCCAGTCCAGAATCTTGAAGAATATCTGCGATGATATATTGTAAGGGAAATTTCCTATTACGCAGAAGGAGCTCTTGAAAAAATTGCTCAAATCAAGTTTCAGAAAGTCCGCTTCTATAAGTGCCCCGTCGAGCTGGGGAAAATTTACAAGCAGATAATCCACCGACTCCCTGTCTATCTCGACAGCGCGCAGAGAAATTTCTGGCCGCTGGAGGAGGAAACGCGTCAGGACTCCCATTCCAGGACCCACTTCAAGAACATCCGTGCAAGTATCTGGAGATGATATAAGGGCATCCGCAATATCCCGGGCTATCCTCAAATCTGTCAGGAAATGCTGCCCAAGGGCTTTCTTCGGTCTTACTTCACTCATAGCCGCAAAGATATAAGTAATCTTCAAAAAAAGACGGACTTGAGTCTGAGTATTTAGTAATCTTAAAATCAGTAAAAACGAGAGGGAGACATGAAGTCTTCCGACTTTGTCACCCTCCCGTTAAATATATTGACATCTGAAGAAAGTATTCTTCCCAGATTGCCTGATATCGACCGATTCTAGAAGAACTTTGCCCTGTTGTCCTTTACGTCGGCATCTTCCATCATTACGTACATCATCATCTGGGCATTGCGCTGTGCAAGCTGCTCAGCCTTCGACTTCGCGTCATCCTCGGTGAAATACGAACCTGTCTCACGGGAATTTACACGGAACATGTATATTCCATAGCTGCCTGCTACAGGACCGACTATCTCACCCTCTTCGGCGGAAGCTACGGCGCCGATGAAGCCCGGGTCGGAACCCTGTGAAACGAGGGATGAGAAGGAAATGTCATCCTTGTGGCTGACTGTGGTACCGAGTGCCTCAGCCATCTCCTCGAGAGTGGAAAGACCCTCGACCTTGCCTGCTACCTCCTCTGCCTTCATTTCGCGAACCTTCTCAGTCTTGAGGGTGCTCCTGATAGAAAGGGCAACATCCTTGATAGGGGTATAACCCTCCTTGTGAACGCCTGTGCAGGCAACAACGAAGAAGTAGTTCTGGTTGACCGTTATGATTTCGGACACCTTTCCGGACTTCTTCTGGTCGAATGCCCAACGGGTGATTTCCTTTGTATTGTCAATGCTGCCAAGTTTCTCGGAAGTCCTGAGCATGGTGTTGACAGGATGTGAAAGGAGTCCGAGTTCCTCTACTGCCGCATTGTAAGCGTCAACTTTGCCCTGTGCCTTGGTGGCAAGAGTGTTTGCCTGGCTGTAATAACCGTTGTAGGTCTCCTTGCCCGGAATGGCGGTCTTCTCGTAGATTGCCACCTGCTTTTTGAGAGAAGGTTCCCCTGCCTCAGTAACCTCTGCGAGGAATTTGCCGTACTGCTTGGTCTCAACAATCTGAGGAGTCTTGAGCTTTGCTCCGAACAGAACCTCGAAGCCCGGGATGATATAACTCTGGGTCATCTGCATAGGCTCTGCAGCACGGAGAACTGCAAGAGTGGAATCGCTTGCGCTCTCTCCATCGGCAAGTCTGGTGTATCTTACCATTATGTCATCCGGAAGTTTGGCCACATCCATCACCTTGACAGCGTAGAACTTGTTTCCATCCACAATCATGTCGGAAACTGCTCCCTTTGCGGCAGAGGCAACGAAATCATTGACAGGCTTGCTGACCGTATTGAGTTCACCATCCTTGTACCAGTAGTTGCTGAGCTGTCGCTCAGAGTTTCTGAGAAGGAAACTCTTCATATTGTCAGACGATGCGAACTCCTCATACTGGGAAAGGAAGGCCTCCCTTGCTTCAGCAATGTCGCTAGCTGAAGGCTCAACCTCGAACACTACATACTCTATGTCGCGGCTTTCCTGCTGACGGAAGAACTTCTTGTGGCTCTTGTAATACTTCTTGATTTCTGAAGAGGTGATGTTCACCAGAGAATCAGGCATATATCCGGTAGGAACGGTCACGAAATCCACATTGCTCGTAACATTGTTTTCGTCTATTGCCCTGGCAAGCATCAAAGGAGTCTCTATGCCGCTGTTGGAAAACAGCGCGTAGTACTTGCTGTAATACTGCTGGGTGCGGATAACGTTCTGCATATAGTTCCAAAGGGTGCTGAGCCTTCCGCTCTCGTCATCCTTGGCCTCCTGAACGAAGTTGATGAGCATCTCCTTTGAGAAATTTCCATCCTGGTCAACGAAGTTCTGAGCAATGATGGCAGAAACGTTCTCACCTGTGGTCAGGTCAAGAAGTTCCTCCTCACCTACCTCGATGCCGGCTGCATTGGCATTCTTCACGAAAAGGTACTTGTCGATGAGTGCCTGCCAAGCCTGGTTGCGGATATTCTTCTGATCCTCGTCGCTCTTGACAGAGCTGCCGGTCATCATCTCGCTGATAACCGTATAAGTGTCGATATCAGCAGAGAAATCCTGATATGAAATTGATTTGCCGTTGATCTCACCCACGTCATTCTTCGAAGACATGAATTGGGTCACGGAACTGAGAGTGTTCGGGTCAATGATGAATGAGAGCAATGCCAGAGCAATGATAACTGACACTGCAACACCGAACCTAACGCGAATTTTTTCAAGAACCGCCATTGTTTTATAATGATTTATTAGATTACTTAATCTGTTGACGCACAAAAATGCGTATGGGTCGCGAAGATAGTAAATTTAGTAATGTGAAAAAATAAGTTGCTTCAGATTTGAATAAGATGACGCCGGTAATATTGTCATTTTTTCAGCGGACCTATGAAATTTGCCGTATCCAGAACCACTTCTGTAGTGTCCTGAATCACAACCCCATAGCCATCGAAAGGCTTCTTTATGATGGAATTGCTGGCACGCTGGTCGGAAATCATTCCATACCCCTGAACCATACCGTCCTTTGAATACAGTTTTACATAGCAGTCTGTATAGATCTTTTCCTTGTCCCTGTCCCAATAGAGCGTATCCGTCTCCATTGTCTCATTTTTCATTTCGTTCCGGACACGGACATTGCCGTAGGCCTTCCATATCTCTTCCCTGCTTTCGGTATTCTTTATATGTATGGCCTCGTCAGAGAATATCGTGGTTTCGAGTTTCCCGTCCTCCTGGTACATGAAAGTGGCGAATCCTTTCGGAAAGAGTTCATAACTGGTGGTGTCCGTCGAATACCTTTCCATCCTGTCAGCCTCCATCCTCATCTTCAGAACACCGTTCTCTGTCTGAACGACAAACATATTGTCCACCACCTGCATGGGAGTGTTCTCCGGCAAGCCAGGAGCGTCCTCTCCGCCCTTGCAGGAATAAACGACGAAAGCAACCGCAAGCGCGGTTGCAATCATCACTGTACTATGTACCGTATTTGTCAATACTTACTTCTGAGTCCTTACCGTGGTGGTGGCCCTCATACCGTTGCATGCAACGGTGTAGGACTGTCCATCCTGGTATCCGTACATGAAGGCATCCGCAGTCTGAGGATAGTACTTTGCGTACTGGGAGACAAGGGATGAAGCCTCCTCCGCGAGTGCAGGGTCAGCCGCCTTTGCCTTGTTGAGGTAGTCTACTGCAACCCAATAAGGGGCACGACGTGCAATTTCATCTCCCTGGCAACTGAGTGCACCCCATGCAGTTGCGCATATCATATAAGCCTTTCCTTCGTATTCTGGGAAGAGTTCGGCTGCCTTGAGAGCGGATTCGTATGCCTTTGCAACCTTTCCGCTCTTGATTGCGTACGCTGCGAGTTCGTAGTAGTACTGTCCGTCAGTGGATGAGTCTGAATCAGGTGATGCAATAGCCTCCTCCATGAATGCCACAGCCTTTTCGTACTGACCCCTTGAAGAGTTGAGCTTGAAGAGGTTGTAAGCCGAGATATAGGTAGGGTTCTGGCTGTGCATCGTGGTGACTGCGTTGAGGAAAAGGTCATTGTCGGTACAACCCTCGGTTGTGCCCATCATCTTGACAATCTTGGTTGCAAGGTCGAGATTCTGCGGATCGGCCTCATAACGCGGACCGAAGAGGGCAATGAGGTTGTCGCAGTCAGCGACGTGACTGGAAATGAAGATATTCTCAACGTCGTTCTTTACCTTAATGTTGGACTCGGTAGGAGCTGCGGCAACTATCTTCTCGAGATTTGAAATCGCATTCTCGTAGATTTCGAGCACGTCCTCGGTACCGAGGGAACCTTCCTGATAGAGTGCCACTGCCGCATTGAGGTTGAAAAGGAAAATCTGAGGCTTGGTAGCCGCACCGTTGGCCTCGATTATGGCTGAACAACCTTCAAATATTGCCTTGTTGTCATCCTGTATATAGTTGATCATATCGAGTCCCTTGTTGTTGAGGGCCGTGACCTTGCTCTTAGGATAGTTCTCGGCGCGCATGTCGTGGAGCATGAGGAGGGTATCTATGTACGACTCCTTGGCAATCACGTTGTTGCGGTTCTTGTTGATGAGATACCTGTAAAGGGAAGCTCCCTCTGTGTAGACGGTCTCCCTTGTCTTGGAAGGGCATATGCTGAAAGCCTTTCTCCAGGAAGGAAGCGCCTGGTCGTAACTCTTCTGTTTGTAATATTCCTTGTAATAAGAAAGATACTTGATGCACTCAGGGTCAAGATTCTCCTGAGCAGATACACTCACGCCGGATACAAGCATGAGAATTGCCGAAATGATCAGTGCTGTCTTTTTCATATTGTGTTTCTTGTTATTCTGTTGCCGGGTTCCGTTTCCTGCTCTACTATTTGTACCTCATCTTCTGGAACCATATATCGTGAAGATTGAAGCCCACCATTATAGTAGCATAACGTTCCCTTACCATGTCGCTGCTCTTGAGACTGCCTCTCTGTCCGAAATCCAGACCTATGGAAAGGCCGTTGTAAAGACGCAGTATCGGAAGTGATATTCCAAGAGTTATGCCTGAACAGCTGACAACGTTTCCATTAACCTTGAAACTTTCCCTTTCGTGGTAGATTCCACCTCTGTAGGACATCTTCTTGTGATAGTAGCGTATGTCGTTTCTGTTTGGAACATATTCGAAGCCAAGTCTGAACGAATTGTACACGGAGGAGGTAAAGAGAGGTCCCGATGCGTTGAAAACGCTGAATCCGTTCGTCTGGTCCATTTTTGACTGACGCCAGTCACTCCTGAGGTAATCGAACTCGACGCTCCATTGTTCGCCTCCCTTGAAGGATATTCCCACTCCGATTTCATCCCCGAAAGACATTCCTGTGTTCTTGAGAAGCACTTCATCTCCTGCGCGCCCTCTCAAGGTATCAGCCATTTCGCTGGATACCGCGTAACAGTAGTCCGTCATACTTCCTTTCATCGCGGTCTTCGGACGGTAGGTGGCACCTATGATCATCCTCACGTTATCCTTGAGACGCTGTTCGTACTGGATTCCGAACTTTCCGGTAATTGTACGGATCTGGGCTTCGTACCCCGCATTTATGCTCCTGTAACTCCCATCTGAGAAAATGGTGTTCGTAACCTTGTCTATGGTACCGAAATAATAAATGCCCTCGACTCCTATGGAAAGTCTTTTCCAGAACGTCGCTCCCGCTCCGAAGAAGAGCTGGTATATACCTCCCTGGCCATAGGACTGATAGCTGATATTGTCGGTAACTCCTATTATGTCGGATTTCTCAACTGAAGAAAAATCGTAACCCACCTCGCTGAAAGGGGCTATTCCTACCATGAAAGCCGAAGAACGCCACATTGGGAAACTGATGACGAAATCGGATATGTTGAAGGTGTTGTTTGCCGACTTCAGAGGAACGGTGCCTTCTGGACCTTCGATATTCTGTCTGTATACCTGGTTGTTCTCCTGTAGTCCGAAATCGGCCATAAAGGATAGAGTATCCCTTGCGGTCACGGCAGCAGGATTGGTGTAGTTGATGAAGCGTCGGTTGCGGGTCGCAATGCCTACGCCTCCCATGGTTCTGGTATATGCATTACCCTCCTTGAGAATATTTCCCAAACCGTACACGGAGTAGGGTGAATACGCATTATGAGCACCGTCCTGCGCAAATACGCTGAAGGCGGTGCAAAAAACAAGGATAAGTACGGTCAAAAATACCTTAGGAGTCCTATTCATATCTGTCAGCTACTAAAGCCAACCCCATAAGTACCAGGTTGCAAACAACAAAGATGGAGTTTTTAAGGCGTTTTACAAAATAAATCGCGTCTCCACCTGTAAAAACGCATATATTTTCGGGATGAGAATCCATCCGGCCACGGATTTCAAACATTATGCCCGAAATGATTCCGGACTTTATGGAATCCTCCAGGGAAGTGCTTTTCTCTTCGGTTTCTTCCGGCATTTCCAAAAGAAGCGGAAGGGATCGGTTGGAGTACCTGTTGACTGATTTGAATCTTGTCATGCACCCGGGGGATATACTGCCCCCTTCGTAGTTGCCCTCGGAGTCGAGATAGTCGGTGGTGAGTATGGTTCCGCAGTCGAATATCGTTACGGGACTGCCCTTGAACAGATATCTGGCTGCGATTATGGAAGCCGCGCGGTCGGGACTCAGATATGCAGGTATGCCATTGTGTTCGGATACACTGCGGTTTCTGGAATCCATCATTATCAGATGGGAACATTCCTGTCTCAGGAGGTTCTCATTCCTTTTGGTCATTTCCCTCACTGTAGATACCACCATCACTTCGGGTTTCTCCTTTGCCGTTATGGAAAGTATGAAATCCATAGTTCGTTCTCCCTGGTATCTGAATGTCTTTCCAAGAGTCACACCGTCGGCCCAGGCGGCTTTGAGGGCGGTGTTTCCTATGTCTATTATCAGATTTGCCACAATCTTCGCATCAAATGGTACAAATTTATAGTTTTTCCATGAGACTGAGAGCCTTCGCTATGGAATCGACGTTCCTTGAAAGCAACTTTATCTTTCCGTCAGACTGTTTGAATTCGAACAGATTTCCGTTTTCGTTGATATGCTCGAGTACCTTTTCGAATCTTCCTGACTTGTAGAATGGTGACATCTGATTGGAAATGAAGAACATAATGAGAAGACCGTTCTTTATTATGACTTTTTCCAAACCGATTTTCCCGGCTATCTGGCGTATCTTCACTATGTCGAAGAGTCTCTCTGTTTCTATAGGCATCTTTCCGAACCTGTCCTCCATGTCTTCCTTCATCTTCTTGAGGGTCTTGAAATCAGTTATGGAGTCGAGTTCCTTGTAAATTCTTATTTTTTCGGCAGTCACCGACATATATTCATCAGGAATAAGGGCAAGCTGGTCAGTTTCGACTGTGGTGTCCGCTATGTATCCGTCCTCGGTAGATGATGTATGGATTCCCGTTTCCATACCGAGTTCCTCCATGGCTTCGGAAAGTATCTTCTGATATGTTTCAAAACCCATGTCAGATATGAAACCGCTCTGCTCGGCCCCGAGCAGGTTGCCGGCTCCCCTTATATCCAGATCCTGCATCGCAATGTTGAATCCGCTTCCAAGGTCAGAGAAGGCTTCAATTGCCTTGAGCCTGCGTCTGGCCTCGTCGGTTATCAGAGCAAGAGGAGGCACTATCAGATAGCAGAAGGAGCGTATGTTCGAACGTCCTACCCTTCCTCTGAGCTGATGGAGATCGCTCAGGCCGATGTTCTGAGCCTGGTTGATTATTATTGTGTTGGCATTGGGAATATCGAGTCCGTTCTCTATGATGGTGGTGCACAGCAGAAGGTCGTAATCCCCGTTCATAAAATCGAGAATCTTGTTTTCAAGTACCTTTGAATCCATCTGTCCGTGCGCCACGCATATCTTCATGTCCGGCACGAGATTCCTAAGTATGCTCTCTATGGCAGGCAGTTCTTCCACTTTGTTATGGACAAAGAACACCTGCCCTCCGCGGTTGAGTTCATAGTTTATGATGCTCCTGATTTCGTCCTTATTGAAGGTCATTATTTCCGTCTGGACGGGTATTCTGTTGGGCGGAGGGGTATTTATTATGGAAAGATCCCTTGCTCCGAGCAGGGAGAACTGAAGTGTACGCGGAATAGGGGTTGCAGTAAGAGTCAAGGTATCAACCGATTCCTTGAGTTCACGGAGTTTTTCCTTGGCACTGACTCCGAACTTCTGTTCCTCGTCTATTATAAGTAGACCAAGATCCTTGAATGAGAATGATTTACTGAGAATCTTGTGGGTTCCTATAACTATGTCTATCTTTCCGCTTTTAAGTCCTTCCTGAACCCTTGCTATCTCCTTTGCCGTTCTCAGCCGGCTTACGTGTTCAATATTGCAGGGAAAGTTTTCAAGTCTGCTGCGGAAGGTGTTGTAGTGCTGGAGCGAGAGTATGGTAGTAGGTACCAGCACGGCTACCTGCTTGCTGTCGGCAACTGCCTTGAAGGCCGCTCTTACAGCAATCTCTGTTTTTCCGAATCCCACGTCACCGCAAATGAGCCTATCCATGGGGCAGTTCTCCTCCATATCCCTCTTCACTGCAGCCGTGGCTTTTTCTTGGTCAGGAGTATCCTCGTACATAAATGAGGATTCAAGTTCCTCCTGAAGATAGGTATCCGGAGAAAAAGCGAATCCTGAAGATGACTTTCTGCGTGCGTACAGGTTGATAAGGTCCTTTGCTATGTCCTTTACCTTGGATTTGGCGCCAGCCTTCATATTCTGCCATGTCTTGCTCCCGAGTTTGTTTATTCTCGGAGCTTCGGCATCCCTTGATTTGAATCTGGATATCTTATGCAGGGAATGTACGGATATGAACACTACGTCGCCGTCCTTATAGACAAGTTTAACGACCTCATGGACCCGTCCACGGTCATCCTTCATTCTGACCAGACCTCCGAAAGTTCCGACCCCGTAATCTATATGGACAACGTAATCGCCTATCTCGAAGGATGAAAGGTCGTTGATTGTAAGCTGCTCGCTCTTTTCCACAGTGCGGCGTATGCTTACGCGGTGGAAACGGTCGAAAATTTCGTGGTCGGAATAACAGCACAGCTTATTTTCCGTATCGATGAACCCTGAATGGATATTGCGTCCGGGCGCCAATTCGGGGATGAGACCGTTGTTCTGCGAAAGTATGGACTCGAGACGTTCGAGCTGCTTCTTCTTTTCTCCGAAAATGATGACCCTGTAACCGTTTTCAATCTTCGAACGAATATCCTCTGTGAGCAGTTCGAAGTTCTTGTTGAAGACCGGCTGGGGGGAGATGCTGAATCTCACGGGGTCCGCATCCGTGCGGGAAAGAGGTACTTCGAGATATATTCGTCTGAAATCCAATGTATGCGCATAGAAATCGCGGTCACGGTACATGTCGGACGAATCGAGCCATATAGTCGTCGAAGAGGGGAGTATGTCGAACACCGAATTTCCGGAGGATATTTCTTCGCTGACGGTCGCGAGGTCCGGAAAAATATCTGCGCATTCGACAGAGGCTACCGAGAGTTGGGTATTGCAGTCGAATATGTGGATTTCTTCTATCTCGTCTCCGAATAGGGTCAATCTGTAAGGTTTGTCATGTGAATATGAGAATATGTCCACTACTCCGCCCCTTATGGTGAACTGGCCCGGTTCTGCGACGAAATCCACGTTCTCGAAACCGGCTTCGAAGAGTATGCGCTCCACTGATTCGTGGCTTATTTCATCTCCTTTCGAAAGTTTGAGCAATGGATTCCTTATTCTGTCTTCTGAAGGAATTCCTTCTTCGAGGGCATCAGGATAGCTCACTATGAAAAGATTCTCCTCGTTTTCAGGCGCTTCTGCCATCTTTCCGAGCGCAGAGGTTCTCTGTACTCCGAGAGAGGATTTGTAATTGCTTCTCTCTATGTTTTTTCCACTTGAAGGAAGAAAGAATACCCTGTCTCCCTCCACCATATTGTAGAGGTCGGCACAGCAGTATTCAGCAGAGTCCTTGTCTGGGAGTATTATGAGCTGGGTTCCCCTGTTTCCCGCAAGGGAGGCGATGAACCATCTCGCTGAAAAGAAAAGTCCGCTACAGAAAACTTCCTTTTCCGATTTTATCCTTGTGGACAGTTCTTTCAGGGATTTTGAACTTGACAGCATCTTTAGTGGAGATATTGTTGAAAAGTATGTTGAAAACCTGTTAATATATTGTGCGTATCCCTGTTGAGAAAAATATTGAAAATTAATTTTGACTTGCGGGAAAAATTTGGAATCGGAAAAAATTTTACGAAAATGAAATGGTATGAATGAAAAACTTCCAAATATTTTCAACCAATGATTTAAACATCGTTTAAGTCTTCAATTAATTGATAATCAAATATGATTTTGAGTTATCAACATTTTCAACAGCCAATCAACAACATATATTCTTTTTAAAAAGTAAAGTATATTTGTATTATAATTTTGTCATCGATGCAGGATACATTCAACCCCCACGATCCGACAGTGGGCAAAGATAGTGAATTGGACGGAATAATCCGGCCGCAGGACCTGTCAGAGTTCACTGGTCAGGACAAGACTGTCGCAAACCTCAAGGTATTCGTGAAGGCAGCCAAGATGAGAGGGGAGTCCCTTGATCATGTGCTGTTCCACGGTCCTCCGGGACTAGGTAAGACCACGCTTGCCCACATTATTGCCAACGAGTTGGGAGTCAATATGAAAGTGACTTCCGGACCCGTGCTTGACAAGCCCGGCGACCTTGCCGGTCTGCTCACTTCTCTCGAGGAAGGGGACGTTCTTTTCATAGACGAGATACACAGGCTGTCTCCAGTGGTGGAGGAGTATCTCTATTCCGCCATGGAGGATTATGTCATAGATATAATGATAGACAAGGGGCCCGGGGCAAGGTCGGTGAGGATTTCCCTGAATCCTTTCACTCTTGTCGGGGCCACTACCAGAAGCGGACTTCTCACGGCTCCCCTGAGGGCGCGTTTCGGAATTACCTGCGCCCTTGAATATTATAATGTGGACACTCTCGAGAAGATAGTAAGACGCAGCGCCTCCATACTCAAGATAGACATAGAGGATGCTGCAGCCCATGAAATTGCTCTCAGAAGCAGGGGAACTCCCCGCATTGCCAATTCTTTGCTCAGAAGGGTCAGAGACTTCGCACAGGTTCTCGGCAACGGACATATAGACCTTCAGATTGCACGTTATGCACTCGATGCTCTCAATATAGACAAGAGGGGACTCGACGCTATAGACAACAAGATACTCAGGACTATAATAACTAAGTTCAGAGGAGGTCCCGTCGGAGCCAATACCATAGCTACTGCGGTAGGGGAGGATCAGGGAACTCTCGAGGAGGTTTACGAGCCTTTCCTCATAAAAGAGGGATTCATTGTGAGGACGCCTCGGGGAAGGGAAGTCACTTCACTTGCGTACGAGCATCTGGGATATGACAGGAAGGATCCTGAGAGTATCGAAAACACTTTATTTTAAACACTATTTTGTCTATCTTTGCGCGCGAAATTTCATTTAAACTCAATAAAATGGCCAAAGAATTAATTTCTAAGATCCCAGAGGGTCCTCTTGCCGAAAAATGGACCAACCACAAGGCTCATATCCGCGTGGTTACTCCAGGCAACAAGAGGAAACTCGAAATCATCGTCGTGGGTACCGGTCTCGGCGGAGCGTCTGCAGCAGCTTCTCTCGGTGAACTCGGTTACAACGTGAAGGTCTTCTGTATCAGCGATTCTCCTCGTCGCGCACATTCTATCGCAGCGCAGGGTGGTATCAATGCAGCAAAGAACTATCAGAACGACAATGATTCGGTTTACAGACTTTTCTACGAGACAATAAAAGGTGGTGATTATCGCAGCCGCGAAGCCAATGTCTACCGTCTTGCAGAGGTCAGCAACAACATCATTGACCAGTGCGTTGCCCAGGGCGTGCCTTTCGCACGCGAGTATGGCGGACTCCTCGCAAACCGCTCTTTCGGTGGGGCTACAGTCAGCCGCACCTTCTATGCCCGTGGTCAAACAGGTCAGCAGCTTCTTCTCGGTGCTTATGCTGCACTCAACAGGCAGATAGCAGCCGGTACCGTGACTTCATATCCTCGTCACGAGATGCTTGATCTGGTTCTTATCGACGGAGAGGCCAAAGGTATTATTGCAAGAAATCTCGTTACAGGTGAAATAGAGAGATTCGGTGCACATGCAGTCGTGATTGCCACCGGTGGTTATGGAAATACCTACTTCCTTTCTACCAATGCAATGAACAGCAACGGTTCAGCAGCGATGCAGTGCTACAGGAAAGGTGCTTGTTTTGCAAATCCTTGCTTTGCTCAGATACATCCTACATGTATTCCTGTTCATGGTGACCAGCAGTGCAAGCTTACCCTTATGTCCGAGTCACTTCGCAACGACGGACGTATATGGGTACCTAAGAAACTCGAAGATGTTGAGAAACTCCGTAAACATGAGATCAAGGCTTCAGATATAGCTGAGGAGGATCGTGATTACTATCTCGAGCGCCGTTATCCTGCCTTCGGAAACCTCGTTCCGAGAGACGTGGCTTCCCGTGCGGCAAAGGAGCGCTGTGATGCCGGTTATGGTGTAAATGAGACCGGTCTCGCCGTATTCCTTGATTTCAAGACAGCGATTGACCGTCTCGGTGAGGATAAGATACGCGAGCGTTACGGCAATCTCTTCCAGATGTATGAGAAGATTGTGGGAGTCAATCCTTACAAGGAGCCTATGATGATTTACCCGGCAATCCATTACACAATGGGTGGAATCTGGGTTGATTACAATCTCCAGACTACAATTCCTGGTCTTTATGCCATAGGTGAGGCTAACTTCTCCGATCATGGTGGAAACCGTCTCGGAGCATCTGCCCTCATGCAGGGTCTTGCTGACGGTTATTTCGTACTTCCTTATACCATTGGTGATTACCTTGCAGGTCACTTCAAGGATCCTAAGACTGATACTTCACGTCCGGAATTCGATGAGGCTGAGGCAGCTGTCAAGGAGAGAATCAACAAGCTTTTCGCAGTCAAGGGTAAGAGAAGCGTAGATTCCATACATAAGGAACTTGGTCATATCATGTGGGAGTATGTCGGAATGGCCCGCAGCGCAGAGGGACTGAAGACTGGTATAGAGAAGATCCAGAATCTTCGTGAGGAATTCTGGAAGAACGTTTATGTTCCGGGTGACAATTTCGAGTTCAACCAGGAACTCGAGAAAGCCCTTCGCCTTGTTGACTTCTTCGATATCGGTGAACTTATGGCACGTGACGCCCTCAACAGGAACGAGTCCTGCGGTGGTCACTTCCGCATAGAGTCTCAGACTGAGGACGGAGAAACCAAGCGTGATGACGAGAATTATATGTATGTCGCAGCCTGGGAGTATCAGGGAGAGGGTGTTGAGCCTCTTCTCCATAAGGAGCCTCTCAAGTATGAGAATATCAAGATTGCTACCAGAAACTATAAAGACTAAGCGAAGAGATGGATTTCACTTTAAGAATATGGCGTCAGAAAAACGCCAAGGCCAAGGGCCATTTCGAGACATATCAGATCCACGGAATCGAAGAGGATGCTTCATTCCTTGAGATGCTCGATATCCTCAATGAACAGCTTATAAATGAGGGAATCGATCCTGTCGCAGTAGAAAGGGGATGCCAGAGCAGCGGTCCTGTTTCATTTGATCACGATTGCCGTGAGGGTATCTGCGGAGCTTGTTCACTTTATATCGACGGACGTGCTCATGGACCTGACGATGAAGTTACTACCTGTCAGCTCTTTATGAGGAAGTTCAAAGATGGCGCAACTATTACTGTAGAGCCTTGGAGAAGTTCTGCTTTCCCTGTAATCAAGGATTTGGTTGTAGACCGCCAGGCTTATGACAAGATTCTTCAGGCAGGTGGTTATGTGTCTGTACGTACAGGTGGCGTTCCGGATGCAAATGCCATTGCTATACCTAAGGAAGATTCAGACAAATCAATGGATGCAGCTGCATGTATAGGTTGCGGTGCTTGCGTAGCCACTTGCAAGAACGGATCTGCCATGCTCTTCGTTGCAGCCAGGGTTAGTTCTCTTGCTCTCCTTCCTCAGGGTAAGGTTGAGGCAGCACGCAGGGCAAAAGCCATGGTTGCCAAGATGGATGAACTCGGTTTCGGTGCCTGCACGAACACACGTGCCTGTGAAATGGAATGTCCTAAGCACATTACCGTAGATCACATTGCAAGGCTCAACAGAGAGTTCCTTTCTGCAAAGTTCAAGGATTAATATTTGCTTCCATTTTTTATAAGAGGATGACTGATAAGTCTTATGCTTAAAAGTCATCCTCTTATGTTGTTATGTTTGTATAAGCGTCAGAAGCTTCTTTTTTTGTATCAGTAAAGGAAATTGTTGAATGGATATCTTCCTGCGTGGATTTCAGATACAATCTTATATATATCGTTTCTGAGTTTATCTATCCCTGTTTTTTCTTTGGCTGAGATGAATGTACAAGGAGTGTTTTCACTCGCTATCCAGCTGTTCTTGAATTCTTCCAGAGTATAGTTTTCCGCTTTTTTAGGTGTGAGTGAGTATTCGTCGTATTCCTCGTATTTGTATGCGTCTATCTTATTGAATACCACAAGAACTGCTTTGTTTCCTGCCCCTATTTCGTTCAATGTTGCATTTACAGTCTTCATCTGGTCTTCGAATTCGGGGTGCGAGATATCTACAACATGCAGAAGCACATCAGCTTCCCTTACTTCGTCCAGTGTGCTTTTGAATGCTTCAATCAGCTGCGTAGGGAGTTTTCTTATGAATCCTACGGTGTCGCTCAGCAGGAATGGACAATTTTCTATTACTACTTTTCTTACTGTCGTGTCCAGGGTAGCGAACAATTTGTTTTCTGCAAATACTTCAGTTTTGGCGAGTAGGTTCATAAGGGTGCTTTTTCCTACATTTGTGTAGCCTACGAGGGCTATTCTTACCATCTGCCCCCTGTTTCCTCTCTGAGTAGCCATCTGTCGGTCTACTTTCTGAAGTTGCTCTTTGAGTTTGGAGATTCTTTCCTTTACTATTCGCCTGTCTATCTCTATCTGTTTTTCTCCCATACCCCCTCTTGCCCCCATGCCGCCTCTCTGTCTTTCGAGATGGGTCCACATTCCAGCAAGTCTCGGAAGCATGTAGTTGTACCTTGCAAGTTCCACCTGCATCTTTGCGTATGATGTTCTTGCCCTCTGTGAGAATATTTCAAGTATAAGACTCGTTCTGTCTATTACTGCGCTTGGCTTTACTATCTTCTCAATATTTCTCTGCTGTATCCCTGTGAGTTCATCATCAAATATGACGTAATCTATCTCATTTTCAGTACAATATGCAGCTATCTCCTCCAATTTTCCGCTTCGTATGTAAGTTGCTCCATCAGGTTTGTCTACTTTTTGAACGAATTTTTTGTCTCCTTTGGCGCCGGCTGTCAATGCAAGGAATTCCAATTCTTCAAGGTATTCCATTACCCTGTTTTCATCGTCCCCCTGCTTTATTATACCTACGA
Source organism: Bacteroidales bacterium (assembly GCA_016293535.1). Taxonomy (GTDB): domain Bacteria; phylum Bacteroidota; class Bacteroidia; order Bacteroidales; family UBA932; genus Cryptobacteroides. The sequence goes on from JAEDEB010000008.1 coordinate 26,195, forward strand.
ATACTGCCTTGTAGTTTCTTATCTCCATTATCTTCTCTTTTACCAAAAAAAGGGATGACCAATCAACTCAGTCATCCCTTTCCTTTATTTGATTTGTCTTATCTCAACTGGAATATAACAGGGAAGGTGTAGGTAACCCTGACAGCACGGTCACGCTGTTTTCCAGGAGTCCATTTTGGCGAACTTGATACCACTTTCACAGCTTCCTTGTCAAGTGAAGGATCCACCCCGCGAAGTACTTTTACATTCGTAACCTGGCCGTTGGTTTCTACTGTAAACTGCAGTGTAACTCGTCCCTGTACTCCATTCTCCTTGGCAATCTCAGGGTATACGAGTCTCTCGTTCACCCATTTTGAGAATGTGTTGGCATCTCCGCCCATGAATGAAGGTTTTTCCTCAACGAGCTGGAATGGAATGGCTTCCTCTTCGATAACCTCTTCTTCCACAGCCTCTACATAGTCTGTAATCTCTACACCGAGATTTGAGTCATCTTCGAGGTTCATGAACATGTCATCATCCACCTTGATATCATCGTCGATGATGTCGATGTTATCGGAGAGTACAGGGATTTTCGGAGTTTCAGGTGGTGGGGGAGGTGTTTCCTGAGTAATAGGTATCATCTCTTCTTCCTGGATGACAGCAGTCTCTTCCTCGAGAGTCGAAGCCTGCTTGTCTCTTGTGCCCCACTCGAATGCACCGAGCACTATTCCGAGCGAAATACAAAGTCCAATCTCTATGAAAAGAAGTTTCTTGTTTTCAAGATTGGCTTTAGGCGTCTTTTTCTCTTCCATATAATATTTTTAGTTTATCCATTTAACCCCGTAAAGTTATAAATATTCTTTATTTTATTCAAATTCTTTTGGTGATTAGTTGTAGATTTGCCCCCTCATAAAGCATTTTTCATTTATGATTTCTTACTTCTTCGAGGATACTAAATTCGTTTTCAAGCACAGAAGACTCAATAATCAATGGTTGAGACTTGTTGCAGAAAGCGAGATACGCAGAATAGCTGATCTGAATATTATTTTCTGTTCAGACAATTACATATTGGATATTAACCAACGATTTCTCCAGCACGATTATTTTACTGATATTATCACTTTTGATTATTGTGAAGGTGACAGGCTTTCAGGCGATCTTTTTATAAGTGTGGATTCCGTGAGGGAAAACAGTCTTGAGTATGGCAGTACCTTCGAGGAGGAACTTGACAGGGTGATGGTTCATGGTCTTCTTCATCTGATTGGCTATGATGACCATTCTGAGGAAGATATTCGTACCATGCGTAGCAAAGAAAACTATTATATTTCTTTAAAAGCAGCTATAAATGGTTGATTTTTATGATGTTATAGTTATTGGAGGCGGTCATGCAGGCTGCGAGGCTGCCATGGCTTCTTCTTCCATGGGATCCCGTACGCTGCTTGTGAGCATGGATATGACCAAGTTCGGTCAAATGTCCTGCAATCCTGCAATTGGTGGTATAGCTAAAGGTCAGATAGTCAGAGAAATAGATGCCTTGGGCGGGTATACCGGCATCATCACGGATTCCTCTACGATACAGTTCAGGATGCTCAACAAGTCCAAAGGTCCTGCAATGTGGAGTCCACGTGCCCAATGTTCCAAATCTGTATTTTCTTACAATTGGCGTACAGTTCTTGAATCTTCTCCTCTTCTTGATCTTTACCAGGATACTGTAAGCTCATTCATTTTAGATGGTAACAGAGTCACAGGAGTCAAGACCTCTACTGGAGCAGTTTTTAATTCCCGAGCTGTAATTCTTACTGCCGGTACTTTTCTTGGCGGGAAATTGTTCATTGGAAGAAATTCCTTCGACGGAGGTAGAATAGGGGAGTTGTCTTCATACGGTCTGACCGAGCAGTTGAAATCTTTGGGTATAAGTACCTCAAGAATGAAGACGGGAACCCCGCCCCGCATAGACATTTCCTCCATCGATACTTCACTCTTGACCAGACAGGAAGGTGATTTACAGCCTGAACGTTTTTCTTTCCTTCCTATACTTTCAACAGCCCAGAACGGTACTCCGCAGAAGCCTTGTTTCATTGTACATACCAATTCCGAAGTTCACGATATACTTCGTTCCGGGTTTAAGGATTCTCCTCTTTTCCAAGGCTTGATAAAGGGTATAGGACCACGTTATTGCCCGAGTATTGAGGATAAATTGAGGACCTTTGCAGATAAGGATTCTCATCAGTTGTTTCTTGAACCTGAAGGCAGGTATTCTAACGAGTATTATCTCCAGGGCTTTTCTTCCTCGCTTCCTCTGGATATACAGATGGAAGCTCTCCACGCCATAAAGGGATTGGAAAAGGCTAAAGTCTACAGGCCCGCTTATGCTGTCGAATATGATTATTTTGATCCTACTCAGCTTAGGCCCACTCTTGAGTCGAAGTCTCTCGAGAACCTCTATTTTGCCGGCCAGATCAATGGAACCACCGGTTATGAGGAGGCAGCTGCACAAGGCTTGATGGCGGGTATCAACGCGCATTTGAAGATAAACGAAAAGGATCCTTTTGTGCTCAAAAGAGATGAAGCCTATATTGGTGTGCTTATCGATGATTTGATTACAAAGGGTGTCGATGAACCTTACCGTATGTTCACTTCAAGGGCAGAGTATAGGATTCTTCTGAGGCAGGACAATGCTGATATCAGACTTACTCCTCTTTCTTATCAGATTGGATTGGCAGATAAGAGAAGGTATGATTTCACTATGAGAAAGTATGATTCAGTACATGTTCTTTCTTCATATTTGAGTGAGAATTCTGTCAAACCCGATAAGATCAATCCTTATCTTTCTTCCATAGGTTCAGCTGTAATTGAGTTCAAAAAGAAATGGTCAGAAATTTTAATCAGACCACAGGTAAGGTTAGATAAGCTTTTGGATTTTGTTCCACGTGGAACGTATCAACCGGATTTATTAGAATATTCTTCAAACTATTATTCTGATATCGTAGCTTACCAGCAAGGAATCAAGACCAACGACTCCTACTCTCATGCTTTGTCTGTACTAAAATCGAATACTGAATTTCCTCTATCTTCTCTCGATTCTGATAAAGTGAATTCTGTACTTGAAAGCGTATTGAAGAAGGAGGTGATAGATTCTTGTGAAATTGCAGTCAAGTATAGTGGATATATTGACAGGGAGGCTCAATTGGCTGCAAAAATATCCAGACTTGAAAATCTGAAGATTCCTGAAGATTTCAATTTTGATGCAGTTGAATCATTATCTATTGAATGTAGACAGAAGTTAAAGAGATATAGGCCTGCAACTATTGCCCAGGCCTCCAGAATATCCGGAGTATCTCCTTCTGATATATCAATCCTTCTTGTCTATTTCGGAAGGTAGATAATAAAAAACCAAGTTCCACGTGGAACTTGGTAAGCGCGTCAAGGAATACTCCAGGGATGTCAGAGTTTTTTCAATGACAGTTTGATAAGATTCTCAATTGTCGCTCCAGGCTGTTCTTTCAGAATTGAATTTACCACCTTGCTTACTGCAGGTTTAGCAAATCCTAACATTACAAGGGCTGTTATGGCTTCGTTGGCTATGCTGCTGTCAGGAGTGCCGAAGAGAACTTCATTAGATGATGCTGTTCCTTCTCCTTTGACAATTTTATCTTTCAGATCTATTATCAGTCTCTGGGCGCTCTTTATGCCTATACCCTTGATGGATTTGATTCTGTTGACATCCTCCGATATTATGGCGTGTCTTATTTCTTCACAGCTGAGGGAGGAGAGCATCATCCTTGCCGTACCTACTCCGATTCCGGATACAGCAATAACCAGCCTGAATAATTCACGTTCGTCCTTGTCTGCAAACCCGTAAAACATTTCCTCGTCCTCTCTCAGGATATGATGAAGGTATAGCTTTGCCTCCTGGGAGTTCTCAAGTTTTGAAAAGGTCTGCAGTGAAATTGCTGCGTGGAATCCTATGCCTCCACATTCAATGACAATGTCGGTAGGAGTAATCTCCGCGATTTTACCTTTTACGTAATCGAACATATTCTATGAATCTCTATTTTGAATCAATATTTGTTTTAAGACGGAAAATGACTGGATATAACTGTGACTCTGCCCTGAATCCTGTCACCATCGAAGATCGGTCTCTTGTCATTTGCAAAATCAATTATCATTGGCCCCTCATCCTTGAAAGGAATAACAGATTCCATACGAAACAATCCCGGACAGTGATGTGTCAACCCCGGACATTGCGATTTCATCCAATATTTCCTCAACGTGCCTATCGTAACAGTTGCAGCCATTCAGACCTATGGCTACGATAAATGAGAAAATATATAGAGAAAGGATTCGTCTCATGAATTGCAATTTACGGAAGTTATGATGCAAAATTACCAATATTTCCAAAGAACTCAAGTTCCTCTTCATGAAGGTGAGAACCTTATTCAAATCTGTTGCATGTTATTTTTCATATTATTTAAGATTGCTAAATTTGCAGGATTTTAGTAATCGTCAATACATAACCTGCATCATTGTATGAATATCTGAACTCTGAAATCTTATTCAAAACTGAAGCAAGTTATTATTTAAAATTACTCAAGAGAATGTCAAGAATAGAAGAAATACGCAGAATGGTACCAATCCTCGGACGCAAGGTCTATGGAAAGGATCTGGTCTATTTTGACAATGCTGCAACTGCTCAGCGTCCGCAGTCGGTAATCGATGAGTGGAATCGTATATCTTCAGTATCAAATGCCAATATCCACCGTGCGGTGCATATTCTCGCCTCAGAAGCGACGGATGCGTATGAAGATGCGCGCACTGCCGTGAAGGAATTCATAAACGCCGGTTCCAGAGAAGAAATCATATTCACTTCAGGCACAACAGCGTCTATCAATCTTGTAGCTTTCTGCTTCGGAGAGAGGTATGTAAATGAGGGAGACGAGATAGTGGTATCTGCAGTAGAACATCATTCTAATCTTGTTCCATGGCAGATGATGTGCAGAAGGAGAAAGGCAAAACTGAAGGTGATACCTGTGGATGATGAAGGCCATCTGATAATGGATGAATTTCCGAAACTGCTCAATGAAAGGACAAGGATAGTGGCTGTTACCCATATCTCGAATGTTCTCGGAATTGTGAATCCTGTTGAGGAAATAATCCGCATATCACATCTTCATAATATTCCAGTTCTCGTTGACGGTGCTCAAGGTATAGTTCACTGCGGCGTGGATGTTACAGCCATGGACTGTGACTTCTATGCATTTTCCGGTCATAAGATTTATGCTGCGACCGGAACAGGAGTTCTTTATGGAAAGCGCCGCTTCCTTGAAGAGATGCCTCCTTTCTTAGGCGGTGGTGAAATGGTCGGTACGGTCACTATTGAAAGCTCTTCATACGCCGATATTCCGTACAAGTATGAGGCTGGCACTCAGAATTTCGCATCCTCAGCGACTTTAAAGCCTGCTCTTGAGTTTGCTAAATTATTGAATGATAATGATTTAATAAGAGAAAACAGGCAAATTTCGCTGTACCTGGAAAATGAGCTCAAAAAAATCGAAGGATTGAGGCTTTACGGCACGTCGAGGAATGGTGAAGAGAAGGTTTCTCTGTTTTCTTTTACAGTGCAAGGTGTTCACCATGAGGATCTTGCGTTAATTTTAGACAAGATGGGAGTGGCTGTGAGATCGGGTCAGATGTGTGCTGAACCTGTAATGACAAGGTTCTCGGTGACAGGAATGCTCCGTGCGTCTCTTGCTCCGTACAACACCATGGCTGAAGCTGAATATTTCATAAGCTCGCTTGTCAGGGCGATATCAATGTTGAAGGACTGATTATGGAACTTGAAAGGCAGGAACAGGAAATAGTAGAAGAATTTTCTATGTTCGACGAATGGCTCGACAAGTACGAGTACATTATTGATATGGGAAAGTCCCTCGCAAACTTTCCCGAAGAAAAGAAGACTGATGACAGGCTTATCAAGGGATGTCAGTCAAGAGTCTGGCTGGACTCGAGAGTGGAGGACGGAAAAATATTCTTCACAGCTGACAGCGATGCCATAATTACAAAGGGAATAATCTCACTGCTGATAAGGCTCTATTCGGGAAGGACTCCTGAAGAGATTCTCGGTTCGGATTTTTCAGTAGTGGAAAAGATAGGGCTAAAGGAGAATCTAAGTCCAACAAGGGCTAACGGTCTTGTTTCTATGATAGAGAAGATACGTCAGATTGCAGCTTCGGTATAATATGCTTGAAAGAGATATAATAATGGCATTGAGGCAGGTCTATGACCCCGAAATACCGGTGAACATATATGACCTCGGACTTATATACGATCTGAGGGTGAATCAGCAGCACGAGGTGTACATTCAGATGACATTGACGGCTCCCAACTGTCCTATGGCAGATTATGTTGTAGATCAGGTTAGGGCGGCCGTGGAAGATGTTCCCGGTGTAGTAAGTGCGCAGATAGACCTGGTGTTCGAACCGGCATGGGACAAGAGCAGAATGTCTGAGGAGGCCCTTGTCGAACTCGGTCTTGACGGTGATGAGTAGGGATTTCATATATCTTTCTCTCGGTTCCAATCTCGGAGACAGGGAAGCAAACCTGAGAAAGGCAATAAGACTGCTCGAGTTGGGTTTGGGTGTGGGATGTACCCGTATATCCGAGTTCATAACCACGAAGTCCTGGGGTTTCGATGCACCCGATTTTTTAAATGCGGTCGCCGTTTTCCCTGTCGGAAAAGTCGATCCATTCGAGGTGCTGGACCTGTGCAAACGGATAGAAAGAGAGATGGGACGGACGGATGGACCCGAATATGGAGAGGATGGAAAACGCATATACCATTCGAGGATCATCGATATAGATATACTTCTGTTCGGTGAACTGCGTCTGGATACACCGCAGCTAAAAATCCCTCACCCGTTGATGTGGGAACGTGATTTTGTGACGGTGCCGCTGCGTCAGGTGATGGAAGAGAATTAATTCAAATACAGATATTATGACACAGGATGAACTTTTCAAGGTGCTTGTAGCCCACTGCAAGGAGTATGGATTCATTTTTCCTTCCAGTGAAATTTATGACGGACTCGGAGCTGTTTACGACTACGGTCAGCTCGGAGTTGAGCTCAAGAACAACATCAAAACCTACTGGTGGAACGCCATGACCCGTCTGAACGAGAATATCGTCGGCATCGATTCCGCCATTTTCATGCACCCGCGAATCTGGGAGGCTTCCGGTCATGTAGGAGCATTCAACGATCCACTTATAGACAATAAGGATTCCAAGAAGAGATATCGCGCCGACGTGCTTATCGAGGACTATCTTGCCAAGATAGAGGAGAAAATGAACAAGGAGGTGGAGAAGGGACGCAGAAAGTTCGGTGAGAGTTTCGACGAGGCCCAGTTCAGGGCTACCAACCCCAACGTACTTCGTGAGAAGAATAAGTACGAGGAGGTGCACAACCGCTTCGTGAAGGCTCAGAATGAGAACAATCTCGAGGAATACCGCCAGATTATCGTGGACTGCGGTATCGTTTGTCCTATCAGCGGAACCTGCAACTGGACAGAGGTACGTCAGTTCAACCTTATGTTCAGCACCTCGATGGGAAGCACATCCGAGGGCGCAAACACCATCTATCTTCGTCCTGAAACAGCCCAGGGTATTTTCGTCAATTATCTCAATGTCCAGAAGACAGGACGCATGAAACTTCCTTTCGGTATTGCACAGATAGGAAAAGCCTTCCGCAACGAAATTGTTGCCCGCCAGTTCATATTCAGAATGAGGGAGTTCGAGCAGATGGAAATGCAGTTCTTCATCAAGCCGGGCACCGAACTCGACTGGTTCAGGAAGTGGAAGGAAACCCGTATGAAGTGGCACGTAAATATGGGTATGGGTGCACAGAACTACCGTTTCCACGACCACGAGAAACTGGCTCACTATGCCAATGCGGCGACTGACATTGAGTTCAACTTCCCGTTCGGATTCAAGGAACTGGAAGGAATACACAGCCGTACCGATTTCGACCTCGGCAACCATCAGAAATTCTCAGGAAAGAAGATACAGTACTTCGATCCGGAAACAAACGAGAGCTACACACCGTACGTCATAGAAACTTCCATAGGAGTTGACAGGATGGTGCTTGCTGTGCTGAGCAACTCATACAAGGTAGAGCAGCTCGAGAACGGTGAAAGCAGGGTGGTTCTCAGCATTCCGGCCCCGCTTGCCCCTGTAAAGGTGGCCGTGCTTCCTCTTCTGAAGAACAATGAGGAACTCACTTCCCTTGCACAGGAAATTATGGACGACCTCAAGTATGATTTCAACTGTCAGTACGACGAGAAGGACTCCATAGGCAAGAGATACCGCCGCCAGGACGCCATAGGAACGCCTTTCTGCGTTACTGTGGACCACGAGTCCCTCAATGACCGTTGCGTGACCATAAGGCACAGGGATTCCATGCTGCAGGAGAGAGTAAGGATAGAGGATCTCAGCTCCATCATACGCAAGGAGGTAGACCTCAATATACTTCTCAGAAATCTGAAATAACTTTTTTCAGTCTTCCGATACGTCCCAGCCCTGGGCCTTTAGCGGGAACTCCACACCGTCAGGAGTAACTACGACAGCTCCAACCTCCGGTTTGGCAAGATGGCCGATAATGTCGTAGGTCTGGAAATCATGTCGGAATTTGTCGTGATGGGAGAGGGGAACTGTGAAAAGAAGAACACAGTCATCCCCTCCGTTCATCGCGGCGGTAACTGCGTCGATACCGAGCTGCTTTCCCAGTTCGAAAGAATCTCCGGCAAATGGAAGCCTGTCCATATAGACTTTGGCTCCTAGCCCGCTATCCCGCGACAGTCTCTTTACCGCGTCCGCAAGGCCGTCGCAGACGAGATATCCAAAAGAAGGATATATCCCGGACTCCTCGAACTGTTTGAGTGTTCCGGGGTTTATTTCCGGTTTTAGAAAGGCTCCTATCTGTTGTCTGTATTTTTCAAGAGAAGGCTGTTCTCCTTCCTTCCCGAACTGCTCCTTTCCGCGGATGAGGACCTGTTGTCCCATATATGCGGCGCCGAGGCTTCCGGAAACGCATATAAGGTCCATGCTGTGGGCCTCTGTCCTTCGCCCTGCCGTCAGTTCGGAAGTTTCTCCCGTTGCGCTGACGCTGATGTACAGTCCGTTGACCGATGGTTTGAGATCCAGGTCCACGTCCTTGTAACCGTGTTCCTTCGCCGCTGCAACCATACCGGTCCATATTTCCCTGACCTGGCTGAAATCAAGCTTGGAGGACACTCCAAGCCGTATTGCGAGGGTGCGGGGCTCGGCCATTTCGGCATACAGTTCGCCGCTTGCCTTTACTACACTTTTGTAGCCGAGGTGCTTCAGAGGGAAATAAACAAGATCGAAATCGATTCCTTCGCTGAGAATGACCGATTTGCTGGTGCAGTAGGACTTTCCTGCAGTCAGGAAATATGCGCTGGAAAAGGGAGTGAAGGGAGTTCCTTCATACAACAATCTGATAGCCTCCACTTTACCCAAGGAGGAAAAATTTTCTTCTGACATAATCAAAAAACAATACTCTGCAAAGTTACTCTTTTGTGTAAATTATCGTCCGAAGATTCCTAAATTCGCGTTCTAATCACCCGATAATGAAAACCAGAATCTCAGCACTTGTACTTGTCCTTGCGGCAAGCCTTTTTCCGACTGCTCTCATTGCAGGAAAAGACGGTTCTGACCGCCTTACTGTCATGTCTTACAATATCCGATTTGCAGGAGCGGAGGACGGAACCAACTCCTGGATTTACAGGTATTATCTCACGCCCATGATGATTCAGGACCAGAAGCCTGACGTGATAGGCCTTCAGGAGGCTGTCTCGTCCCAGGTACTCTATCTCAGCGAATATGCCAAACCGTACAAGTATGTAGGGGCAGGACGGGACGACGGCAAGAAGAAGGGTGAATACACAGCGATATTCTACAACCCCAAGACTGTGAAACTTTCCAAATGGGGTATGTTCTGGCTTTCCGATACTCCAGAAAAACCAGGCCTCGGATGGGATGCGGCTTGTCCGAGGACGGCAACATGGGCCATAATGAAGGACAAGCGCAACGGAAAATCCTTCATGGTGGTGAATACCCATTTAGACCATGTCGGAAAACAGGCACAGGCTGAGGGTGCAGCCCTGATACTGCAAAGAATTGAGGAACTGAACAGCAAGGGGCTGCCGGTAGTGCTGATGGGAGACTTTAACCTCAGCCAGGACGATCCTGTTCTCGGGGCAGTGGACAGCAAAATGGAAAATACGAGAAAGACAGCCCTCAAGAGCGACGGCAACGTAACCTACAATGCCTGGGGAAAGCTTCAGTTCCAGTCCCGGATAGACCATATCTATCAGAAAGGTTTCCGCAGATGCCAGGAATTCAAGGTTCTTACGAAAAAATATGACAACAGGGCGTTCATATCCGACCATTTCCCTGTAATGGCAGAACTCGTATTCTAAGGCAGAATTATGGCATTTGTACATCTTCACGTCCACACCCAGTATTCCATACTCGACGGATTCTCAGACATCCAGAAACTCTTCAAAAGGGCTTCTGAGCTCGGAATGCCGGCGCTTGCCATCACCGACCACGGCAACATGTACGGAGTCAAGGAATTCTTCAAGTTCGCCGCGAAGTTTCCAGATGTCAAGCCCATCATAGGCTGCGAGGTCTATGTGACACGTCACTATGACCATAAGCTGAAGGACCAGAACCACCGTTCGTACTATCACCTTATTCTCCTTGCCAAGAACTACAACGGCTACAGGAACATAATGAAGATATGTTCCACCGGTCACATAGAGGGTTCATACTACGGCAAGCCGCGCGTCAGCCACGAAGTTCTGGAACAGTATCACGACGATATAATATGCTGCTCCGCCTGTCTGGCAGGAGAGGTGCCGAGAGAAATAATGGCCGGAAACCTGGATGCAGCCAGAGAAGCGATAAGATGGCATAAGGCGCTGTTCGGTGAAGACTACTATCTCGAGGTTCAGCTCCACCATACGGAAGTCCCCGGTCTTTCAACGGAAGTGTATGACAATCAGCTGATTGTAAATTCTGCCATCTTCAAGCTTGCCGACGAAATGAAGGTAAAGGTCGTAGCGACCAATGACGTTCATTTCGTAAACAGGGAGGATGGTCCGGCCCACGACAGGCTCATATGCCTGACCACAAACGCGTACATAGACGATCCCGACAGGATGCGCTATACCCAGCAGGAGTACCTCAAGAGCGAAGAGGAAATGGCCGGGCTTTTCCCGGAACATCCGGAGGTGATAGCGAATACCCTTGAGGTCGCTGACAAGATAGAGAGATACAAGATCGACCGGGGCCATGTCCTTCCGAAGTTCGACATAGATCCTGAATTCCTTGCGGAGATCGACAGCCACCTCGAAAAATACAGGGAAATAATAGATTGCGGGCGCAAGGACAAGGACGGAAATGACAGGGGAGAGGAGTTCTGCCGCAGCGTGGCGTATCTCTGTCACATCACTTTCAAAGGAGCCCACAAACGCTACGGAGAGGTGTTTACCGATGAGCAGAGGGAAAGAATAGACTTCGAACTCAAGACCATCTGCAGGATGGGTTTCCCGGATTATTTTCTGATAGTCCAGGATTATATTGCAGCATCCAGGGCACAGGGATACATGGTCGGTCCGGGACGAGGTTCCGCAGCCGGTTCGGTCGTTGCGTACTGCCTTGGAATCACCAATCTCGACCCTATCAAGTATCAGCTGCTGTTCGAGCGTTTCCTGAATCCGGAGCGAATCAGTATGCCTGATATAGACGTCGACTTCGAAAACCTCACCGCTGCGCACGAATACGTGGAGAGGAAATATACTTCCGACCATGTTTCCCGCGTAATAACCTTCGGTACGATGGCTGCGAAGAGTGCCATAAAGGACGTCGCCAGAATCAGCCATCTCCCGATTGACGAGTCCACCAGGCTCACCAAGATGGTGCCTGACCGCCTGAGCGAGATGGTTGAGGTGGAATACCCCTTCAATCCGAAGCTTGACGAACTGAAGCCCGGATTCAAGGCATACGAGAAAGAGGTGGAACAGGACGATCCGGAACACCCGGGCCAGAAGAAGAAAGTCCTTAAAAGCTTCCAGAAGGGCAAGGAAGAAAAGGATGTGAAGATTACCCTGAAGAACTGCTACAGGCTCGTTCCTGAGTTTATAAGGGAGCTTCAGGAGGGAACGGAACTGACAAAGGAAGTGCTCCACTATGCGCTCCAGCTCGAAGGAAGCATCAGACAGGTCGGAGTACACGCCTGCGCCACCATCATAGGCAGGGGAAACCTTACCGACTACATTCCCATCTGTCTTTCCGTGGACAAGGAAACTGGGCAGAACGTCTGGACCTCACAGTATGACGGGCATTACATCGAGGATGTCGGCATGCTCAAGATGGACTTCCTCGGCCTCAACACCCTGACTATCATCCACACCTGTCTGGACCTCATAAAGAAGCGTTTCGGAGAGGATATTGACATAGAGGCCATCCCTATCGACGACGCCGAAACCTACGAGAAGATATACAGCCGCGGAGACACCGTCAGCGTGTTCCAGTTCGAATCCCCGGGAATGATGAACTGGCTCCAGAAGCTCCATCCGGACAGGTTCGAGGACCTCATAGCGATGAACGCCCTCTATCGTCCTGGCCCTATGGACTACATTCCTTCCTTCGTCGCGAGGAAATCCGGATTGGAAGAGATAGAGTATGACCTTCCTGACATGGAGGAGTTTCTTGCGGAAACATATGGAGTGACGGTTTATCAGGAGCAGGTGATGCTTCTGAGCCGCAAACTTGCCAACTTCACCAAGGGTGAGGCTGACAAGCTTCGCAAGGCAATGGGAAAGAAGCAGATAGCCGTGATGCAGGAACTCAAGGAGAAATTCATGATCCAGGGAATGCAGAACGGCCATCCGGAGAAGGTGCTGGACAAGATATGGAAGGACTGGGAAAAGTTCGCCCAGTACGCCTTCAATAAGTCCCACGCGACCTGCTATGCCTGGGTAAGCTATCAGACGGGCTACCTGAAATGCCATTATCCTTCCGAATTCCAGGCGGCAAACCTCAGTTGCAACCTGTCGTCGATGGAAGAGATAAAGAAGATTATGGCGGACTGCAAGAAATCGGGCATACGCATACTGAATCCCGATGTAAACGAGTCCGACAACAACTTCTCTGTGACCAAGAACGGCGATATCCGTTTCGGTCTCGGCGGAATCAAGGGATTTGGTGCCAACATAGTCAAGGCCATCATAGATGAAAGGGAAAACAACGGCCTCTTTGCCGACGTCTTCGACTTTGTGGAGAGGATGGCTGGCACCGTCAACAGGAAGGCTATGGAATCCCTTGTATTTTCGGGTGCATTCGACAGTTTCGGATACCAGAGAGCCCAGTATCTTCAGCCGGTTCAGGGCGGAGACATATTCCTTGACGCCCTGGTGCGTTATGCGGACCTCTACCGGAACGACAAGGTCGAATCCGGCATGTCCCTTTTCGGCGATGCCGAGGAAATGAAACCAACCCGTCCCGAGATGCCGGAGTATAGGGAAACAATATCAGAAATTGAACTTCTCCATAAGGAAAAGGATCTGGTCGGAATGTATCTCTCCTCACACCCTCTCGACAGATATTCCTTTGAGATGGAAAACTACACCACGCTCAAACTCTCCGAAATCCCTGATGCGATAGTTGCAGCAGAGAACTCAAAAAAGCCTTCAAAGGCCATTGTGGGCGGATTCGTGCTCTCCAATGATACTAAGATTACAAAGACAGGAAAGAATTTCTCGTCCACGCAGATAGAGGATTTTTCGGGAACGTATGAGATAGCCCTCTTCGGCAAGGAGTATGAGATGTACTCGCCTCTGCTTACCGTTGGCCATTCTGTCCTGATCGAGGGCCAGATAGGTGAGAAATACTTTGCGAAGGCTGATGACAAGGGAAACAAGTCGGCGGTGCCTTATACCTTCAAGGTAAAGGGCGTTACACTTATAGGGAATGCCAACGAACACTTCCTCAAGGAGTTCCGCCTCTCGGTCAATATAGAGCAGCTTACGCCCGCCTTCAGGTCAGAACTTCTTTCCCTTTTCAAGCATCACAAGGGCGAGATTCCCGTTTCCCTGTTTGTAATCGATCCGGTAACCCGCTACGCCGTCGAACTCGCCGTTCGCAAATTCCGCGTCTCAATCACACCGGAATTCCTCTCGGAAATATCACGTCTGGGCATAGTTGGAAAGCCGGTACGCAAATAGTCCGCTGCTGTCTCGGTGCTTTCTTATTTTATGAGCGGAGCTCCGCAGCGGCATCCTGTTGCCTCTGAGAGGACTCCGCTCACTTCGTTCGCTCCGGCCCCTTCCACCGTTTCCTGCGTCCCGCTGACGCGGAACTTGTCTCCGGCGGACCCTTCCCCCTCCCCGTGGCCGGGGGTGGCCACGCCTCTCAGAGGCAACAGCATTCCGCATTGCTACGCATCCGCTCTACTGCAATTCAGTTTGAAGCGCTTGAAGCCGTGATTCTGCTTGATGTCGCCGAAGATCGCCTCTGGCTCTATTGGACGATTGCTTCTGTGATAGAGACCTCGCTCGCTTTTCAGCAGGCGTTTGGCTTCAGCCCTGTAGGCATTTGCTGGATGATTGATTCACCTCGATTGTTCTGCGGTCAGACATTCCTTTATAGCATATACCTCTCAAAGGGCATCCGGTGCAGTTCTGCGCCCTGTATTTGCTGACAGTGGACCCATATTCGATTCCCGATGTTGACTTCACATCTCCGATATGCTCCAGATGCTTGGCCATCGGACACACATAGTAGTCCTCATCAGCATTGTAATACCATGTGTGTCCGGTAACAGTTCCGGGGCACTCCCTGCATCCTCTCAAGCAAATCACCGCGCGCAACACGAAAATATATACGCCTGATATTCAAATAATTATCATTTTTATCCTTGCGCGGTGGCACCAATTTGGTTCCACCGAGCAACTTGCAATTTAGCATGTCATTGGTAATCAATAATTTACAAATTTTCCAGTTGCGCGGTGATTTGCTGGAGCACCGTTGTGATATGCATCATGCAAGTCACACGTCCACGCCTTCGATAGGTCTCTGTTTGACACTCCGCCCCATGTGTGACAGGAGGGAGAATGGTGGTGATTACGGAGTCTCCGCTATCACTATCATCCTCCCGATGAAACAATAGATATAGAAAAGAGACTGACCAATCAGTCATATCGACTATTAGTCAGTCTCTTTCAATTATGGTAAGCTGTGATTACTTTTTCTTCGCAGCCTTCTTCTCGAGAGCCTTGGTGAGGTCGAACATCACAGGGGTACCGATGAAGATGGATGCATACGTACCTATGATGATACCGAGGATGAGGGCAACTGCCAGTCCGCGTATGGTCTCACCGCCGAAGCAGGCGATTGCGAGCATAGTTATCAAGGTAGATATGGACGTGTTCATCGTACGTGCGAGAGTACTGTTGAGAGCGGCGTTGACGTTCTCCTTGAGATCTGCATTAGGATGGAGACCCTTGTACTCGCGGATACGGTCGAAGATGACCACGTTATCGTTGATTGCGTATCCGATGATGGTCAGGATGGCGGCGATGAAGGTGGAGTCCACGTCGAGGGTGAAAGGAAGGATTCCCGTGAAGAGGGAGAAGAATCCTATCACGATGACAGCGGTGTGGGCAAGTGAAGTGACACCGCCGAGACCCCATGTCCAGTTCTTGAACCTTATGGCGATATAGCCGAAGATTACGAGCAGGGCGATGATCACAGCGATGATTGCACCCCTCTTTATGTCGTTGGCTATGGTTGCGCCCACCTTGTCTGAAGAAATGATACCGTTAGGGTTGTCGAGCGAAGAAGTGAACTCGCCGAACTCGATTTCATCGGTATAGAAGCCCTTGAGAGCGGTGTAGAGCATCTGCTCGATTTCCGCATCGACGTCAGTGGACTCCTGGTCATATTTGTAGGAAGTGGTTATCTTCATCTGGCTGTCGCCACCGAACTGCTTAACCTCTACGGAAGCATTCTTAACGCTTTCGTCGTTTGCAGCAGCCTCGTTGAACACTGCGAGGGTAGCCTCACGGACGTCCTCGGTGCTCACGGCGTTGTCGAACCTTACCACATAGGTGCGTCCTCCCGTGAAATCCACACCGTAGGTAAAGCCCTTGATGGCAATGGAAAGTATGGAGATGAGGATGAGGCAGCCCGAGATGATATAGGTTATCTTCCTCTTGCCGACAAAGTCAACCTTGGTATGCTGGAGGAAGTTCTCAGTGAACTTGTTGGAGAAGGTAATATTCTTGCCGCGGCTTACCCTTGCCTCGAAAATGAGCCTTGTGATGAAGATGGAAGTAAGGACGGAAGTGATGATACCTATGATCAGAGTGGTTGCGAAGCCCTGGACAGGACCGGAACCGAATATGAAGAGCACGATACCGGTGAGGAGGGTGGTTATCTGACCGTCGATGATAGCGGAGTATGCGTTGGAGTAACCGTCCGCTATGGCCTTGCTCAGACCCTTGCCTGCGCGGATTTCCTCTTTGATGCGCTCGTATATGATCACGTTCGCGTCGACCGCCATACCGAGGGTCAGGACGAGACCGGCGATACCCGGCAGCGTGAGCACTGCACCGAAAGATGTGAGGGTTCCGAAGAGGAAGAGCACGTTGCACAGAAGTGCGATGTCAGCTACGAGACCCGCTCCCTGGTAGAAGAGAATCATGTAGATGAGCACGAGTATGAACGCGATGATGAAGGAAATGATACCGGAACGGATGGACTCGGCACCGAGGGAAGGACCTACGACCTGCTCCTGAACGATGGTTGCAGGTGCCGGGAGCTTACCGGATTTGAGGACGTTTGCAAGGTCCTCAGCCTCGTCGAGGGTGAAGTTTCCTGTGATTTGGGAGCTTCCGCCGGAAATCTCGCTGTTCACGACAGGATAGGAGTACACCATTCCGTCGAGCACGATAGCGATCTGCTTGCCGATATTCTCCTTGGTCATCCTGGCCCATATATTCGCGCCTTCGGCGTTCATGGTCATGGACACTTCAGGGCTTCCGCCGTTGTTGCCGTACTGCACGCGTGCATCGGTTACCACACCACCGTCAAGAGGAGCCTTGCCGTCGCGGGAAGTGGCCTTGATTGCAACGAGTTCGAAGATATTCTCGCTGCCTGCATATGTGGACGGCTTGACAGTCCACATAGGCTTGAATTCAGCAGGGAAGAGGGCCTGAATCTGTGAGGATGAGAGCCACCTGTTGATCTTCGCAGTATCGGTGTAGTTTGCGAAACCTATGCATGCGCCAGTTCCGAGCGAGCCGTTGTAGATTGCAGGCTGGAGAACAGCGAACAGAGGGTTGGCCTTTTTGTAGTTGTCGTCCTCTGCAAGTTCGGAAGCATTTCCGCTGATTTCCTGCTCGACGATATCGGAGGATGCGGTATTTTCCTCAGGCTCAGAGGTTTCCTCGACGGTTTCCTCGGCATTGAGTTCTGCGAGGAGGGAGTTTGCCTCCACGAGGAAAGGATAGATCTCGGAGTTTTCATAGGTTGCCCAGAACTCGAGGGAAGCGGTTCCCTGGAGGAGCTTTCTCACACGCTCAGGCTCCTTGACACCCGGAAGCTCGATGAGAATCTTGCCGCTGTTTCCTATCTTCTGGATAGAAGGCTGGGTCACGCCGAAACGGTCGATACGGCTGCGGAGTACGTTGAAGGAGTTGCTGATTGCGCTTTCGGCTTCGCCGCGTATCACGGAGATCACGTCGGCGTCGCTGGTCTTCGAATCAATCTTGTCCCTCATCTCGTAGGTGCCGAATACCTGTGCGAGCGGAGTGCCTGATGCAGTCTCCTTCCAAGCCTGCTCGAAGAGGGTGATGAAGTCATCCCTCGAGGCGACGCTGCGCTCCTTGGCGAGAGCGAGGGCCTGGTTGAACTCAGGGGACTGATTGTTGTCGGACAGAGCCCTGACAAGGTCTTCGAGCTGTACCTGGAGCATGACGTTCATACCGCCCTTGAGGTCAAGGCCAAGGTTGATGGTCTTCTCCTGTACCTTCTTGAAGGTATATCCCAGATAAACTTTTTCAGTGGAAATGGAGTCGAGATACCAACGGCTCATATCCTTCCTAACACTGTCAAGGTAGTATGCCTGATCTTCAGGAGCTACCTTGCTGAAAGCGGCGTCTCCTGCCTTGAGGGCCTCAACTACCTTTTCGGCATAAGCCTTCGACTTCTTCTCCTGGATGTTGCCCACGAGGGTGAAGGAAAGCTGCCAGAGGCAGGCGAGACCGAGCAGGATGGCCACCAGTCTGATTGCACCTTTGCTTTGCATGGTTTTTGATTATTTAGTTAAATATTTTGTTCTGTTTGCACTATGTAATCTTCAAAAAATAACTTGCATCATCTTATGAATATCTTTCCGGCCCATATTTCCTTCCTCATCAGTCACGTAGCTACGGCTACGCTCCTTCTTCGCAAGAAAATCTGACCTCGGAAATCTTATTCAAATCTGAAGCAACTTATTTTCTTCATATTACTATACGCCAAATAGGGCACAAATTTACATATTTTTTCCAATATACGAATCTGAATGCTCTCTAATCATCAGAAGATTCCCGAAATTTGCAAAGCCTTCAGCGTAGATTGTGCAATTTGAAAATGAAGATTGTCCATTCAAATCCGAAGCAAGGTATTTTTACTATTTTTGCAGGCTGAAAATATCCCCGTACAAGTGACTATATCCATAAAAATCCATATACTCTCCGTTCTGCTGCTGCTCCCGGCTGCCGCACTTTCCGGCAGGCCCGTGGCGGAGCGGCACGAAATGGCCGACACCGTTTCCGGCAGGCCTGTGGCGGAGCAGCACGAAATGGCCGACACCGCCGCCATATCAAGCGGGACGGCGGACACGGTATCCCGCGCGGAACGCCTGGCCACGGCGGCTTCCCTGATGAAGGTGTACGATTTCACAAATGCGCTCGGAATCTACGAAAGGCTGCTCTCGGAAGAAAGGGACTCGAGCGAAATAGTGTCCCTTGCAAGGCTCAAGGTGCTGGCTGATAACGGAGTACGTATGATGGACTATGCATATGAACCCACAGTGGTGGCGAGACACCGTTTCTCCAGCAGAGACTTCTTCCTGTATTACCCTACTGGTTCGGCGGTCTGGGCCTCTTCCCCTAATGTCCTCGACCCTTCGGGCGACAGGAATGCACCCGCAATTTTCTATCGCGAATCCGACGGCCGCATCGTATGGTCCTCGACGGTCGAAGATGGAACCCGCGACCTGATGGTCACGGAAAAGCTCGACTCCGTCTGGTCTCTGCCCGCTTCTGTCGGGGAGGCGCTGACATCTTCCGGAAATGAGATTTGGCCTGTTCTCTCTAAGGACGGCAGGAGGCTGTACTTTGCTTCCGACGGACTGTATGGAGTGGGCGGTTATGACTTGTATGTATCTGAATTCGACGACGAAACGGGTCAATGGGGTGTACCTTCGAACCTCGGCTTTCCTTTTTCCTCTCCGGGCAATGACCTGCTTTATCTGGAGAGCGAGGATGAGAGATATTCGCTCTTTGCATCCGACAGGGATTGCGGCAAGGACAGCATAGATGTGTATGTGCTTGCCTATGACGCGAAGCCGCTTCGTCACAGGATAGACGACCCTGTGAGGCTTTGCGGACTCGCGATGCTGAATCCGGAAGAGAACATCGCCCACATCGACACCGGCAGTTCCACTGCGACGGAGATGGAGGACAACGCGGACATACGCAGATACATGGAAAAGATGGAGGAGGTCAGAATGTTGAAGGATTCCCTGACGCTGGCGACCCGTGAACTCAACGAAAGAAGGGCGATATTCGCGTCCAGTGACGATGATGACCTTCGCGCTGCGATGATCGAGGAAATAATGGCAAGGGAACGGGCCCTGCCGGTGCTTCAGGAGGCGGCAGCGGCAGCTTTGTCCGAACTTCAGGCGATTGAGCTCGATTTTCTGTTCAAGGGCGTCGTGCTGGATCCTGAAAAGCTGATGAAGAAGGCGGAGCGCGAAGTCGTCGGGTCCACGGCTGCATATACCTTCTCCAGGATGGAAGCGGAAAAATTGCCGGAAATGGTCTTTGAGCCGGCTCACGTTGAGGAAGATTCCATAACAGAAGAAGCGGAGTAGCAATTGCAGAAGAAGCGGAGTAGCAATTGCAGAAGAAGCGGAGTAGCAATTGCGCTGCTGAAGTCAGGGAAGCAGCAATCGCACCGCTGGAATAAAACAGGAAGGGTGACTGTCAGTCTTGCGACCGGGCAGTCACCCTTCTTGCGGTGAGGACGAGATTCGAACTCGTGGTACGGTTACCCGTACGGCAGTTTAGCAAACTGCTGGTTTCAGCCACTCACCCACCTCACCAGTGGATTCCCAACTGAAGCCTGTCGGCCAAACGGGAATGCAAATATACAAATTTTTTCAATTCCAGGATATCTGCGCTGCAGAATCGACACAATATTGTCGGCGGAAGCTTTCCTGAATCCAGCGCCTACTAGTTCTCCGGGGTTGCTGTAGGGTCAGCCTGCTCGACAGGAGCTACGGAGAAGTCCGGATCGGTTGCGGTCTCGGTGTTGATGACCTTTTCCGTCACATCGACATCGGCGCTCTTGGAACTGCCGGTTGTGAAGGCAGAGATGATTGAGAGGACGAAGATGAAGCCGATGAGACCCCAGGTGATCTTCTCGAGGATATCTGCAGTCTGACGGACGCCGAAGGTCTGGTTGCCGGCAACGAAGTTGCTTGCCAGTCCACCTCCCTTACCGTTCTGAAGCAGCACTACTATTGTTACGAGTACGGCTGCGATGACGATGAGCACGGTCAGAATGATAAATATGGCATTCATAGTATGTTATTGATTTTGATTTTCCTGTTCCAATTTTTCAATAAGGGCTGCAAAGTAAACACTTTTTTCCGGATATGCCAAAATTAGTTTGGAATATATATCCCGTGCCTGCTCGCTGTAGCCCTGTTCGGCATATATCTGGGCAAGGGTTTCCGTACAGAAATCGTACTCGGGCCCCCGGGTCCCCGTCTCTCCGTCCTCTGCGGATCTGGCGGCGAACACGCTTTCGATGTCAATCCTGCCCTGTCTCACCTTTTCGTATTCGGCAGGCGAGAAATAGTCTCCTCCGACCACGACAACCCTGGCTTTGTCCTCGCTTCCGTTTCCCGCATCCGCGCTTTCCTGCCCGTTTTCCTCCATTGCCGGGATTCCTGTCCTGACGCATTTCTCCACCATCTCGCTCACATTGCTGTCGGAGTAGTCGACGTTTTCCATCTTTCTGAGAAGACGTGCCAGCACCTTGCGGTCACTCATATACATGGCTGCCTCGGCATACTGGCTCATGCCCCAGTCGCCCATAGTGCTCATCCTTTCGCAAAGTTCCTTGCGGGCGAGACTGAACCATGGATAGATGTTGACGACACCTGCCAGTTCCTGCAGGTTGAGGGTTTTCAGATCGATGAAGCCTTCCATAAGAGTGCGATTGCCTTTGGGATTGGAGTTTACCAGTTGGCTACAGAAGCATTGAAGATATCCTCCACGAGCTTCTCTATGATTTCTTCGCAGAGAGTGGCCTCCACTGCGTCGAGGGAGGATGTGGAATCATAGTCGGAATACGCGGAGAAGGACTTTTCGAAATCGTCCTCCGGGTATTTCCTGTTAGTGAAATTTATCTTCACGGAAATGGTGAGACGGTTCTGCGCGGCGACCTCGCTTGCCGTCACTGCCATGGCCTTCACATCATAGCCTGTCACCGCTCCGCTGATTTCGAGGTCTCCGTCAATATCGACCTGCTCGAGCTTGGTGAGTTTGCGGAACTTGTCCTTCATGGCTTCGGTAAGGTCGTTGCTCAAGGAAGGATTGACTTTCAGTGCCTTGTATTCGAAATAATTGATAGTTACGGACTTGACGTCAGGCTGTATGGACGTTCCTGAAAAGGAATAGATTCCGCAGGAACGCACGATGGCGGCGGTCAGCGCTATTGCGCACACGGCGCAGGCATATCTGAGTACGGCTTTCATCTCCTGTCCTCCATATTCTTGATTTTCCTGTAGAGCGTTCTCTCGGAAATGCCGAGAGCCTTTGCGGCAGCCTTTCTGTTGCCGTATTTTTCCAGAGCCTTGCGGATAAGGTCATCGTTTACGTCGTGCAGGGAAAGAGGAAGGCTTTCGCCTGCGCCCTCTTCTGCTCCGTGAGATTCGAAGACCTGCTCGTCAGGCTCGAGCACATCCTCCTCCCACTGCGGCAGCCTCTCCGCAGGTCTTGCCGGCACATTGTTTCCGAACACTGCCTGCTTGAGATGGTCCACGTCCTGTTTGAGCTGGAATATGGCCTTCACGAGCATCTCCTTCTCCTCATTGTTGAGGGAGCTCCCCTCGTCCTGCTTCCGGGACAGCACGGGAAGGGTGTTGGGCTCATCCTTAGGTATGTACCTGGACAGGGTTGCTGCGCTGATGACCACCCTTTCCGTCCCCGGAGTCATCTTTACGGACTCGAGCGCGGAAACGACCTCGGCGACATTCTTGAGCTGGCGTATGTTGCCTGGCCAGCGGTAGCTGCACAGCAGGGCGACGGCATCGTCGGTAAGGCGTATGTTGGCGCGTGTGTTCCTTGACGAAAAATCGGAGGCGAACTTGCGGAACAGCAGGTGTATGTCGTCCTTGCGCTCGCGCAGGGCGGGCATCATGATGGGGACTGCGCTGAGCCTGTAGTACAGATCCTCGCGGAACTTGCCCTTCTGGACGGCATACATGAGGTTGACATTCGTTGCAGCTATGACTCTGACATCGGTTTTAAGGACCTTCGAGGAGCCGACACGGATGAATTCGCCGGACTGAAGCACCCTCAGGAGCTTGGCCTGGGATGCAAGAGGGAGTTCTCCGATTTCATCGAGGAAGAGAGTGCCCCCGTCGGCCTCCTCGAAATATCCGCGACGCATCTCGATGGCCCCGGTGAAGGAGCCCTTTTCATGTCCGAAGAGTTCCGAGTCAATAGTGCCTTCCGGGATGGCTCCGCAGTTGACGGCGAAGTACTTTCCTGTCCTCCGGAGGCTGAACTGGTGTATTATGTTGGGGATATTCTCCTTTCCTACTCCGCTCTCTCCGGAGACGAGAACGGTCAGATCCGTGGGTGCGACGGCGACGGCGATTTCCAGCGCCCTGTTGAGGGCTGGGTCGTTTCCGACTATGTCGAAGCGGTTTTTTAGGGATATCAGTTCTTTTTCGTTCATAAGTAGGGCAAAGTTATGATTTTTCGCGGGATTATTCTAA
>JAEDEB010000062.1 GCA_016293535.1 Bacteroidales bacterium
AAATCCGTAGACTTTCTTTTTATCTCAGCTCAGACACACTTCTTGAAACAGTATCCATATCTTTTGGCATATTCATTGCAGCAATAGTAACCCGGTTACACAATACCGCTTAATATTTTGATACTATGATTTCAGAAAATCTTCAGAAAGCGTTCAACGATCAGATTACCGCTGAACTTTGGTCTTCAAACCTTTACCTCCAGATGGCTTTCACACTTAGAAAAGAAGGTTGGGACGGATTTGCACACTGGATGGAAAAACAGTCCGAAGAAGAGAAGGAACATGCCCTTGCGATGGCACACTACCTCATCAAACGCGGAGGCAGTGCAAAAGTGAGCATGATTGACGTTGTCCCGGATGCCTGGGGTACCGTACTTGAGGTGTTCGAGCATGTTTACAGGCACGAATGCCATGTTTCAGAACTCATTGATAAGCTTGTTGACGTGGCATCCGCTGAAAAGGACAAGGCAACACAGGATTTCCTCTGGGGATTCGTAAGGGAGCAGGTTGAGGAAGAGGCCACTGCGGAAAGCATAATGGAAAAGATCAAAAAGGCTGGCGACCAGGGACTTTTCTATCTTGACGGCCAGCTTGGTCAGAGGTAATAATTTGAATCTCTATGCTCTGTGCCGGGAGGTATCTTCAAGATATCTCCCGGTTTCTTTGTGAGATGTATACAAATTTTTGCAAAAACGTACCACAAATCGCTGAAATATATATACCTTTGCCCTCCTATCACTTGTAGTGTGCAAAAGTATTATGAGGATCAGAAAACATATTCTGGCGATAGCCGGCCTTATCATATTGACAACACTGTCTGCGAACGCGCAGAAGGCAGCCCTGAAGACCAACCTTCTGTACGATGCGACTACGACCGTGAACCTCGGTCTCGAATTCGGGCTGGCACCGAAATGGACAATGGACATATCCGGTAACTACAATCCGTGGAACCTTCCGGGGGACCGCATCATCAAGCACGCAATGGTGCAGCCGGAGTTCCGTTACTGGTTCTGTGACCGTTTCTCGCGGCATTTCATAGGGTTCCATGCACTCGGAGGAATATACAACTTCGGAAACCTGCCGCTGGACTTCAAATACCTGTGGCTCGACTTCTCCCCTCTGAAGGAGCACCGTTTCCAGGGCTGGGGCGTCGGCGGCGGTCTCGTATACGGCTATGACGTGATACTCGGAAAGCACTGGAACCTTGAATTCGAGCTAGGCGCCGGGTACATCTACACCCAATACGACGAATACGTGTGCACCACCTGCGGAAAGAAACTCGCCGACAATGTGCCTGTGCACTACGTGGGACCTACTAAAGCGGCTATCAGCCTTGTCTATCTTTTCTAAGCGGAGTTGAAAATGAGAAAATGAAAAGGATAATGTCAATACTTGCGGCGGTTCTCGTCGCAGAAACGGCCGCCCTGTCCGGCGATATTCAGACAAACGAAGCATCGTTCGAGGCCGCAGCACCGAAAGCAAGGAAAAACGATGACGGCAAGACCGGTGCATCATCGAACGTCAGGAACGCCGGAGGACTGCTGGTCAAGGAGGCCGGGATACAAAGGAATGACCAGCTGATGTCTGTGGATATGAACATGGACCTCAGCGAACTCGGCGTCAGGACCAACCGCGTCACCGTATTCACTCCCATGCTCGTGAGCCCGACCGACACCTCCGCATTCCCGTCGTTCGCCGTTTTCGGCAGGAACCGATGGTTCTACTATCTGCGCAACGACCTGCGCGTCGTGCCTGACGGGAACGCCTGGCGGAAGAAGAATGCACCCGAAGACCTCGAATACAGCGCAAACATCCCGTTCGAAGAATGGATGAACGGTGCGGAACTCAAACTTCGCAAAGAGGATTGCGGATGCTGCGGCGATGTGCTCGACAGTGCATATTACGCGCTGGGTGCATACAGGGTGTACGAACCTGCATACCTCTACGCCGCGGTACCGGAGCGCAACGTCGCGAAAATGAGGTCCCTCGAGGGCAATGCGTACGTCGATTTCCCGGTTTCGGAGACCGTGATATACCCGGATTATCATTCCAACCGCAGCGAACTCGCGAAAATCGTGGGCCAGATCGATTCTGTGCGCATGGACTCAGATATAAATGTAAAGTCCATATTCATAAAGGGTTACGCATCGCCTGAGAGTCCATACGACAACAACACTCGCCTCGCGAAGGGACGTACCGAGGCAATCCGCGCCTACGTCACCGGCATGTACGATTTTCCCGAAGGGCTCATCACCACCGACTATGAACCCGAGAACTGGGAGGAGCTGAGAACCTACGTCGCAGCCTCTAAACTGCCGTCGCGCAAGCATATTCTCGCCCTCATCGACAAGGACGAGGAACCCGACCGCAAGGAATGGCTCATCAAGTCGAGGTACAAGGAGGACTATGCATACCTTCTCAAGAACTGCTATCCTTACCTCAGGAGGACTTACTACAGAATCGATTACCAGATCAGAACCTTCACCGAGGCTGATGTGGAC
Organism: Bacteroidales bacterium; assembly: GCA_016293535.1. Taxonomy (GTDB): domain Bacteria; phylum Bacteroidota; class Bacteroidia; order Bacteroidales; family UBA932; genus Cryptobacteroides. Next base: position 2,502 of record JAEDEB010000062.1, read on the forward strand.
CACATACGCGAACTCGTGGGCACAGCTCCTCAGAAGCTCAGCCTTGAGGAGTTCTATATGGCGGCGGAGGGTCTCGACCCTCAGTCCGGGCTGTTCCAGGAAATCTTCGATGTTGCCGTGCGCATGTATCCGGGCGACCCTGTCGCCAACCTCAACGCCGCGAATGTGGCCATGCAGGGAGGTGACTACGGACGTGCGGCCAAGTATATAGAACGCGCGGAGGGACTGCCTGAAGCCGTATATGCGCGCGGAGTGCTTGCAGCCCTCGAGGGGGACAGACAGACGGCTGTCGAGTGGTTTACCAAAGCCTCCGGACTCGGAATCAGCCAGGCCGAAGCGGAACTCGAAAAACTCTGATAAACAACTATTTATTCATATTATTCAACAACACACAATGAAAAAAACACTTTTCACAGCAGCTGCCGTGCTGTTCGCACTGACAGCCTGCAACAAGGAGCCGATGGGCGGCTCTGCCGCCGACAATGGTTCGGTGTACATGCAGTTCTCCGTGAACATGCTCTCAACCAGGAGCCAGACTGACGGTCCTAATGTGGGTGATTCCAACTCCAACGCAAATCCTGACATCGAGGTAGGTCTCGACAAGGAGAACAAAATTTCTACGGTCGATATCGCTCTTGTTGGTAATAGTTCAACTGTCGTGGCATCGAACGTGACTCCGACTGCGGCAAACACCAGCACTTATGTTGCCAAGTTTGACACCAAGGAACTCACCGCAGGCGCAAAATACAAAGTGTATATTTACGCAAACTGCAGCGCTCCTGCGACTGTTGATACCGATGCCGTTTCAGAGGCCACCGTCGCCGAGATGACTGCAGACAACAAGTTCTGGATGACCAATGCATATGCTGCAGAAGAAATCGAACTTCCTTCAAGCCTTGCCGCTTACACCCAGCCGAATACTCCGCTGAGCCTCGGTTCCCACACCGTAGAGCGCTCTATGGCACGCTTTGACTACAAGGCAAAGAATACCGGCAATGTATATGATATGGGCGCCGGTCTCAAGCTCACCCTTACCGAGGCAGCTCTCATCAACCAGAGCAGGGCCCACTATATGTTCCGCAGGGTTAAAGGATCAGATGCTGATGGCAATCCTACAGGAAACGCGACTGTTGGTGGCGTAGAAACACCATCAAGTTGGGTAGTTGACACCGACTGGGCAAGCAAGACTGCCGCCGGTTTCAACGCACAGCTCGAGGTACCTGCAAACTGGACCTGGACTTCCCTTTCCAATCTTACCACCGACGACAACTATACGGGAACTGAAGAGGGTATAAACGACGGCGACTATAAGATCTGGTGCTACGCAAAGGAGAACACCCTGCCTTCAATCGATGCCCAGAAGCACAATGTTTCTACCGGTGTAGTATTCAAGGCTGAAATCACTGCAGGAAATGATGCATCTCAAAATGTGAAGGATGCCCTTAATTCAGGCAAGAGGATTTATGTCTTCAACAATACTCTCTACGGAACTTGGGCTGATGTTGAAGCAGCTGCTAAGGCTGAAGACGCAGACGCTACCCTTCAGGCAGCCTACAACCAGGCTGCTGCAAGCGTTACCGAAGGAGCTACTGACCCGACTGCCGCTGCTGCTGCAGCTGCCGGTTTCACCGGATACTCAGCTGACGGTGGCAAGTACTACACCTACTATTATTATTGGAACCGCCACAACGACAACGATGACCCTTACACGATGGGCATCATGGAGTTTGCAGTCGTACGTAACAACGTTTACAAGCTTTGCGTAGAATCCATTTCCAAGTTCGGTCATCCTACCCCTCCTACCGATCCTACCAACCCTACCGACCCGGATCCGGATCCAGTAAAACCTGACGGCCCTGATGAGAGCGTGAACTATTACTTCAACGTTACCGTCAAGGTTCTCCCTTGGACCGTACGCATCAACAACATCGAGTTCTAATCCGAGTTCCAGAAATGAATCTCAAAAGTGTAATGTCACCGTTCATCGCCAGAGGGGCAGCCGCCCTTCTGGCGTTGGCCGGTACCCTTTCCTGCAACACCATATTCACCGACCAGAGCGACTGTCCCAAGGGTGTCTCCCTGAGGTTTGTGTATGACTACAATATGGAATATGTCAACTCATTCCACAAACAGGGACACTGCGTGAATGTCTTCGTCTTCGACGAGGCGGGCAAGTTTGTGGACAACTGGACCGAAAACGGCGGTGCCGTCAAGGACGAGAACTGGAGGATGAACAGGACTCTGGATGCGGGCAATTACACTTTGATAGCTTATGGCGGACTGTGCTGCGACGAAACATCCTTTGTTTCGCCGCAGTTCACAAGCCGCGCAACATCAGACACTGAGGACCCGGCAGTGGTTCTCAGACACACGGACTTCGTATCTGAGAGTTCCCTCCATCCCCTTTTCTTCGGCACTGCCACTCTCGAGATAGGCAAGGAGGATTTCATAGAGAAGACCATTTATCTCAAGAAGGATACGAACAATATCCGATTCATACTCCAGCAGGTGGACGGAAAGCAGTTGAACGCCTCTGATTTCGAGGTGTCCATAGTTGATGACAACAGCACCCTCGGACTGGACAACGAAGTTGTTCCTGCAGGGCCTGTTACATATCGTCCCTGGGCTAGCGGCGAGGAAACCGTAGGTTCCACGGAAGAGGGCGAGACCCCGGTATATGCAACTTGGTTCGAACTTTCCACCTCACGTCTCACGACCTCGACTTCCCCCAAGCTCATAGTCAGGAGAAGTTCGGACGGCGAGACAATCATAAACATCCCCCTCAACAACTACCTCCTTCTTCTCAAGAGCGAGCTCTACGCCGAAATGCCGGCCCAGGAGTTCCTTGACAGAATCAGCGAATGGTCGCTGGTATTCTTCCTTGACAACGGACTAAGGTGGATTTCGACCCGCATAGTCGTCAACGACTGGGTCGTAAGAATAAACAACACTGACCTTTAGAAAATTACTTGGGAAGTGAAGATCTTCGGCAAATATTTCAAGGCACTGGCCGCTGCGGCCGCCGGCCTGATGCTCTGTTCCGGATGCAACATCTGGGACAAGGATGCAGTATTGTCGAAACTCACCATCTCCGTTACCGTCTCCAACACACCTGACGCACCTCTTTCCCGCGCAAATCTTGACCCTTCCGACTATGTGGGAGCAATGAACGACGGGGAGAAGATGCAGACTCTCAGGATAGTCATCGTGCGCCCGGACGGGACGGTGGAGCACAACCGCCTGCTTGATTTCAAGGGAGCCGGCTCCGGAGCCTACCTCAACGTCGAAAACGTAAGTTTCGAGGTCTATGGACCGGAGACAAAGACGGTATACCTATTCGTCAACGAAGGCGCGACGCGCATAGACGCCACGAGCGGCCAGACGAAGCGCATAGTAGACTTCGACTTCGCTGCCCTCACGCCCGGGACGGCATTCCCAACTGCAGAGATAAGCGATCTCAAAATCAGCCTCAACTCAAACGACGAGGAACTTCCATCTGCAGACGAGGAACTTCCATCTGCAGCGCTGCCGATGAGTGAACGCCACACTGTCACAATGCCTGCAGCAGACTATCACGCCGACCTCTTCGTAACAAGGGCGGCCGTGAAATTCACCTATCTCATAGAAAACACGTCCGGGGTGGAACATACTCTCGACAACCTGACCATCAACAAGGGTTCCAACATAGAGTACTACATACCCCGTATAACATATGGCGGAGACCCTCTGCAGGGCAGTTTCAACATAAACGACTACAGCGTGCCCAATACGGGGACCAACAACAACTATTACATATTCCGGAAGAGCTTCGACAACAGGCCCATAACTGTTGCCGGCGACAAGGGCGACGGAATCACGGTCCTCGAACCAATCTATCTTCTGGAAGGAAAATACGACGAGGCAGACAACGACAAGAACTATTCGATGAGCCTCACACTTGACGGGAAGACATACAGCGAATACTTCCCGAACGTCAGCACATTACCGAGAAACACACACGTGGTCGTCTGCGTGACCATCGGCCAGTATGGCCTGGAGTGGACCGTGGACGTCATACCATATAATGAAGTCATTCTGGAACCGGGATTCGGCCAATGACAGGAACGGGAGAGAGAATAAATGAAACAGAGCTTTCTTAAACTGATACTTCTGCTGGGCAGCATCGCGATGATGCCGTCCTGCATATTCTCCGAATTCGAGGAAACTTCTGAAGAAGCCTCTTCCGGAGAGACGGGTTCTGTATCGATGGAGGTTTCCTTCCGTCCGCTTGCTGCCGTCCCTACCCGTACGGCAGGTGATGCCATCAAGCACATTGACAATCTCTGGGTAGTCGCATACAGCAAGGACGGCACCCTCAGGAACAAGGTCAAGGTTTACGGTGACGGAGTTCCCTCAGGTCAGTATTCATACAACAATTCCGAACTTGACGCGCCTGCCGGTTCCGCTGAATCCAGATACTGTCACTCCACCTTCAATCTGACCCTGCCGCTGGGAGAATACCGTATATACGCCGTGGTCAATTACGACCTCTCATCTTTCAGCGGGAATGAAGCTGAACTCAAGAATATCAAACTCGCCTGGAACGCCTCCGACATTTCCGCCAACAACGCGATGTTCGGCTTTTTCACGGACAATTCAACCGGAATAATTCCGGAAGAGGCACCGGTGATTGCCATCAACAAGAACAGTTCCTCCCTCCACGCCTGGGTAAAAAGGGCGGCGTCCAAAGTGACTGTCAGCTACGACGCAAGCGCCCTCAACGACAATATCTACATATACCTCAAGTCTGTACAGATTCTGGATATCCCGACGAGCTGTGCGCTCGGCAATTCCAATACACCGGCAAGCTCTTCAGAGCTTATTCACGAGGGCGAAAAGCTCGTCTACTCAAGCTCGGACAACAAGGACGACTGGCCTTTCATCACAAAGGGAAATCCTGTCTATAAATATAATGGAGGCCATACGGAGACTGCCCAGGCAATGTATTTCTTCGAGAACAACCAGGGCACCGGTACCAAGCACGGGTATCACCCGAATGACGCGTCCTGGGACAAGGACCAGAAGACATACGGAACCTACATCGAGGTGAAGGGCTACTATGTCAACAGGACAGAAAACAACAGTTCGCAGGGCCCTATCATTTACCGCTTCATGCTCGGAAAGGATGTCACAGCCGACTTCAATGCCGAAAGGAACAACCATTATAAGGTAACCCTCAAGTTCCGCAACGATGCCAATGACCCTGACTGGCACATAGTTTACGAGCCTGAGAAGCCGGAAATCACAATCCCAGACCCTCTGTACATATCTTACGTGCCGAACGAGTCGGTGAATGTGCCCGTGGTTGTCAGGGGCGCAACTTCCTCGACTCAGGTCAAGGCTGAAATAATCGAGAGCCACTGGTACGGAGACAAGGGGCACAAGTATTCCGGGCTGTACTACCAGGCATTCAACGGTATCCTTACCCTTAAGCCGACGGGAGGCAGTCTCGCCGACGAAGCAGCACGCCAGAGTGACTTCAATGCCAAGAACGGCCTCTCCTACTCTCCGTCTCAGGTACTGGCTGACAGATGTCTATACTCGATACCCATCTACACCAGAGGACTTTCACTCGGCAACTCATTTTCCGGATACAATTATTTCCCTCACGACACCCGTACCGGCAAGGTGAAGTTCACCGTTACGGTAAACGGAACGACCTACGAGAAGACCGTAAGCATCATTCAGGTCAAACGAGTCGTGAATCCTGCCGGTGTATGGCGCGAGGCAAGCAGCACCAAGGCCTTCAATTTCAGGCTGATGGAGCTTAACGAGGATGATGACAGCAACAACGGTCCGCTTCACAAGCAGTTCTACCCGACCATCTCCGACGGTCCGTGGACAGCCCACATTGAGCAGGGCTCCGACTGGATACAGCTTGCCCCTACCGGCACCGGGAACTGGGGGACCTCCGATGTCACGGGAGGAACAGCTTCCGAAGTGCGTTTTGACGTACGCCCGGCCAACACCTGCTCCGACGGGACCGTAAGGCACGGAGTTGTCAAGGTCACTTACAACAACAACACCTGTATCCACTATTTCTTCGTTAGCCAGGGAATAGGGGACGTTCCCATGGACGTGAACATCAAATATCCCAGCACAACGGTATATGGGGCAACGTCGGTTTTCCATACCTGCCACTGGATGAACGTGAACATGAAATACTCCGGTGTGCCTTGCGACAACCCTCTGATGGAGGGCGGCCTGTTCCGATGGGGCAATGCTTCACAGGCAATCAAACCGGAGGATGCGCTCAGAAGCGGTTACGGGTTCAATATCGAAGGATACTCGACCGGCAAAACGCATTGGATGTACGACGGTTCAGAAACATCTTTCACAGGTATATGGCACCCTGAACGTCCTACAGGCTTCCGCTACGATGAGCACGCCACATACAAGGGACGTTTCTACGATGGCAGATGGCCGGCGAAATATGCCGACTGGACTGCGCTCCAGTCCCACCCCCGCTATTACGGGGTGCTTTACGGGGAGGAAAGTTCCGGCACTGCGACAAACACGACTGATGCCTATACCTACATCAACCCTGGTGATGTCAAGGGTATGCAGGGTCTCTTCGTCTGGGACAAGACCAACGGCCGCCATCTCTTCTTCCCTATTGGGGCAACTGGATACGGACACAGGAAGGGCTCTGACCTTTACTCGACCAGTTGGGGAGGTGACGGAAACGTCAAACGCGACGTACTGAAATACGCCCAGCGAAGCCTCGAGATGCCCACTGCCACAGCACAAAGTATTCCTATGCTTTATGACCTCTGGATGAGAAAGGGAGCAATCTACTGGTATGAGGAAAACGAGTTCTACACAACCAACTCTGAAAAATTCGCTCACGATATCAACTACTACACCTACGACCTCAACACCTATGGAGCGAACCCTGTAACCATGGCCGCAAAAGGCGCAACCGATCCGCACACCAACGTAGCCTGCCGCAGCGCCCAGTGGTCAGATGCCTGCTTTGTCCGCTGCGTGCACTATTGATTGGCAGCGGGACGTTTACCGCCTACGGAGCACCCTAAGGAGCCTTCTTCAGAAAATTTCTATATTTGCAGTGCCGTCCGCCACGGTACAGCCGTTGCTGTGCCTTCAGGGCGGAGAGGCAAAACAACTTCAAAGTAGTGTACTGAAACCGGAATGGAAAGAACAATCACAATCATCGGAAGTGGAATGATGGGAAGCGCGCTTGCCTTCCCTGCACGTGAAAACGGAAACATAGTCAGACTTGTGGGAACTCCAGGAGACGAGGAGATAATAGACAGTTGCATCAAGACAAACCGGCATCCCAAGTTTGACCGTCCCTTCCCCGAAGGGGTTGAATATTACCAGTTTGAAAACTGGGAGGAAGCAGTGAAAGGCTGCGACTTCGTGATAGGCGGAGTGAGCAGTTTCGGGGTGGAATGGTTCCTCGACGAGGTACTCTCCAAACTCGACCCTTCGCTGCCTGTACTGACGGTCACCAAGGGCCTGATGAATCTCGAGGACGGTAGCCTCATCAGTTATCCCGAATATTGGAAGCGCCGCCTGGCACAGCGCGGAATCATAAGGGAAATATGCGCAATCGGAGGTCCATGCACCAGCTATGAACTCGTAGCCCACGACCACACCGAGGTCGCATTCTGCGGCAAGGACAATGCTGCGCTGCGGATGATGAAGGACGCGATGGCATCGTCCTATTACCACATCAGCCTTACCAACGACGTCGAGGGTCTGGAAAGTGCGGTCGCGCTGAAGAACGGATACGCTCTCGCCGTGGCTATGACCATAGGCCTGGTCAACCGCGAACTCGGTGCCGACGCCGGGCTGCACTACAATTCGCAGGCGGGTGCATTCTATCAGGCGATTAAGGAAATGAGGCTTCTGCTGGAAATGCAGAACTCAAGCCGGGACTGCGAAAATATGGGCTTGGGCGACCTCTATGTCACGATATACGGCGGACGCACCAGGAAAATCGGAATACTGCTGGGCGAAGGGAAGAGCTATGACGAGGCCGTGGAAATACTCTCGGGAGTGACTTTGGAAAGCCTCGTGGTCGCAAGACGCGTCTACAAGGCACTCGAAAGGAAGGCTGAGCTCGGACTCGTCGACCTGAAGCTGTTTCCTATGCTCCGGCATACGGCAGAAGTACTGGACAAGGGCAAGGACGCCGCGATGCCTTGGGACGACTTTACTTTCGAACAAATCGGATAACCAATCTTAAAAAAATATGGACAACTCTGCATTTCACAAACTCTCCTACGGCCTCTTCGTCGTGACTGCCAGGGAAGGCGAAAAGGACAACGGCTGCATCACCAACACAGTTATGCAGGTCACCACCACACCTAACCGCATCACTCTCGCCGTCAACAAGGACAACTACACCCACGGTATGATAGAGCGCACAGGAAAGTTCAACGTATCAATCCTTTCCGAGGCGGCTTCCTTCGACATTTTCAAGCACTGGGGCTTCCAGAGCGGCAAGAATGTGGACAAGGCTGTCGGCATCTCCTTCTCCCGTTCCGAAAACGGACTTATCTATGTTACCGAAGGCGTCAACGCTGTTCTCTCGGCGGAGGTTGTCAGCAGCGTGGACCTCGGAACCCACACTCTCTTCATTGCGGACGTGACTGCAGCGGAGTCTCTCTCGAACACTCCTTCCGCAACTTATGCATACTACCACAAGAACATCAAGCCGGCCCCTCAGCGTCCTAAGAAGAAGGGATGGGTATGCACCATCTGCGGATATATCTATGAAGGCGAGGTACTTCCTCCTGATTTCATCTGCCCGCTCTGCAAGCATCCGGCATCGGATTTCAAACCGGTGGAATAATTACATGGGCTTTTTCGATCCACCGAAATCATTGCTCGATATCATCTACGGCGATGATGAGAAGGACAGGAAAAAGAAGAGTTCCTGGCCTACCATGTATGATGACAGTTTCTTCAAACTGAACGATGAGGCTCGCGCTGACTGCGAGGAGATTTACTCCGACAGGGCTCATTGCCACGACCTAGACATCGAGTCCCACTATGGCTGGGAGCACAAGATGGACTACGACACAGACGGCTACTCCGACGAGGAGGACTGGTGACTGATGCGGGGGGGTATTGGTGTGATTTTTGAAAGTTAATTCGATTAACCAACAGATTTTTTGATATGAAAAAACTAATTACCCTCCTTCTTTCATTGTCAGTTTTTGCCATTTCAGCGAAGGCAGATGACAGACCCATTGATTTTGAGCAGCTTCCTTCAGCCGCAAAGACTTTTATCCAGACTGACTTCCCTTCTCTTTCCATTTCCTTCATCACCAAGGATGTAGACCTTCTTGACACGACCTACGACGTGCATTTCACCAATGGCCTTAAACTCGAGTTCAACAGCAAGGGCAGCTGGAAAGAAATCAGCCACGCCAAAGCTGCCATTGATACCAAGTACGTCCCGAAAGAGATTCTTGACTGCGTATCGGCAAGATGGCCGGATGCTGCTGTCAAGAAAATCGAAAGATACAGGCAAGGATACGAGGTCGAGCTTACAAACCGAATTGAACTGAAGTTCGACAAGCATTTCCGCCTTGCTGAAATCGATGACTGACGATTCCGCGGGCCATCATCAAAACTGAAGCAAAACGGCATCCTGCTGACGCAGATGCCGTTTTTTGTGATACGGCGTCGCTTACGAAAGCGAGCTTTCGACGCGTCGCTGTATCACAAAAAATCGCACAACCTCCGGTTGCGCGATTTGCTTCGTTTCGTGATTCGGTTGGGATTCGAGAAATTACAATAAAATACAAAAGAATACAGCATTTTACTGCTTTGATTTACTTTCTGTAAATGACTGCTAAATAACTAGTTAGCGAAGTGGAAAGGGAAGGATTTGCCGGTAATTGGCAGTAATGTGTTTCATTGTATTTTACCCGATATCGGACAAATATCGGACAAATATCGGACAAATTTTCTATCTTTGTTTTCGG
>JAEDEB010000009.1 GCA_016293535.1 Bacteroidales bacterium
TCAGTAGGCATTTCAAGTGAAATAGAAGATTTATGCTGAATGATAGCACCTCCATTATAAAGTAATGATGAGACGGTGATTGCGACAGGTAAGATAAAAGACAAGAAGCGTTTCATAATCAGACGGCTTGATAGCTTTTCAAAAGATGTCGCGCAAAGATAAATATTTCTTTGCTTGTCGGCCCTTCAAATAACTGCTCGGGAGTTTGACAATAGTTCAGATGGGCCTCTTTGTGGACAGGGACGGCTTTCCTCTTGCGATGTGCATGGAGCCGGCTAAGCCGCAGGAGCCGGACGGGCCGGGGACTTCGGACGGCGTAGCCGCCCGTGGCTTCGTGAACGGGAAGGACCCACAAGCGAAGCGCAGTGGGAGGGATAGCGCCGGAGGCGCGTACCGGACCGAAGTCCCCGGCCCGCAGGCGAAATCGCGGCGTAGCGGGCAAGCACCCGCAGGCGACATGGCGGCGTAGCAGGCGAACACCCTTAGGCGAGAGCGTCAGCGAGACGAGCGGCAAGCTCCGCAAAAGCAACGCCGTCAGGACGAGAGGAAAGAGCGGCCGGCTGGCCTTCGTCGCCACCTTCGCGTATACTCTGGACAATAGGAATCTGACCAAGCACAGGTATTCCGTACTTTGCAGCCATCCTTTCGCCTCCGCCCTGTCCGAAGATATAGTAGCGGTTCTGAGGCAGTTCCTCGGGAGTAAACCAGGCCATATTCTCGACAAGACCTATCACCGGCTTGCGCACGCTGTCATTCCTGAACATATTGACACCCTTCTCCACGTCAGCCAGAGCAACAGCCTGCGGAGTGGTGACAATCACGGCACCCTCCATAGGAATGTCGTGGACGAGACTGATATGGATATCCCCTGTTCCCGGAGGCATATCGATGAGCAGGAAATCCAGCTCACCCCAGCGAACCTGCAGAATCATCTGCTTGAGCGCATTGCAGGCCATAGGCCCTCTCCAGATCAGCGCCTGGTCCGGATTGGCGAAATATCCTATGGACATCCACTTCACCCCGTACTTTTCTATCGGCAGTATGATATCCTTCTCCCCTTCCCTTATCGCGTCGGGAACTGCGTCCTCCGTGTCCGTCATCTTAGGCACGGAAGGACCGTACACATCGGCATCGGCGAGTCCGACCCTGTATCCCATACGGGCAAGGGCTACAGCAAGATTCACAGCAACCGTGGACTTGCCCACACCGCCCTTGCCGGAAGCTATCCCTATTATGTGCCTTACCGAAGAGAGTTCCTCGACACCCAGGTCAAGCCCCGCCTTCTTCTTCGGGGCCTCGTCCTTTACTACAGTCCTGACCTCGATGTCAGTACCCTTGGGGCAGTTCCTCACAAGAGCCGCCCTTGCGCTACCTATGAGATACTCGGCAAGCGGGTCCCTGTGCTTGGGGAAGCCCAGAGTCACCTCAACCCGGTTCCCGTCGACCACGACCCTGTCCACCATTCCGAGGCTGACTATATCCTTGTCGCCTTTGGCGGGGTGCAGGACCTCCGAAAGATATTTTCTGATTTCAGCTGTGTCCATTGTCAACTATTTTACAAGGTCCATTCTTTCATTTTACAATGTCCATTTCATCGAGCAGCCAGCCGGCTCCGCCGAACTTGTCGATGATGAAGAGAACATAGCGTATATCCACATTGATGCAACGCTGGAGGTCCGGTTCGAACATCACGTCGCTGGACATGGACTCCCAGTTGCCGTCGAAGGCGAGGCCTATGAGTTCCCCGTCGGCGTTCATTATCGGGCTGCCTGAATTGCCGCCCGTAATATCGTTGTTGCTGAGGAAGCAGGCCGGCATACGGCCATCCTCCATCGCGTAGGCTCCGAAGTCGCGGGACTTCCAGAGTTCCTTGAGCCTTGCCGGAACCACGAACTCCCAGTTGTCCGGATCCTCCTTCTCCATAACCCCGTCGAGGGTGGTGTAGTGGCGGTAGAGCACGGCGTCCCTCGGAGAATAAGGCAGCACCTTGCCGTAAGTCAGACGCATGGTGAAGTTTGCGTCCGGATAGCTCGGTTCTCCCTTGCGCCACTCCAGAAGACCGGCCGTATAGGCCTTGCGAGCCTTTTCGGCATCGACGGTGGAAATGTCATCGGACCTCAGCTCGGAATAGCTCGACCAGAGCACATCCATCACCGCATCGGCAAAAGCCACTGCAGGATCGTCCGCCAGCGTGGCGGAATCGGCGGCGGCATAGCTCTCATAAGAAAGATATACGCTGTTATGGAAGATGGAATCAAGGTCGAATTCCTCTTTCAGACTGTATTTTCCGTCCGCGTTTTCGCGATAGTGAGAAACCATCGCCGAAGCCACGTCGCGGTCCAGGGCCGGGCAGTAATCCTTGTACATCTCCGGAGCGAGAGGCCGCTTCTTCGAGCGGGACGCGTTCACAAAACGGACAAGTTCTATATTGCCTATGGTCTCGGAAGCGAGTACATACGCCTCTGTGGCCTCCCTGCGGCATTCCACGTCGGTACGGATATCCGCGAGAGCATTCCCGTACAGGGCCTTTCTCTTTGCATTCCCGTCAACCCAGGCGCCGAACTCCGCCTCTTCCGCACGGGCCCTGTCGATGATTCCGAGCCTTGCGAAGGCGAGCTTCATGCCCTTCCATTTCTTCCAGCCGTTGGAGCTTCCGGAATACTTGCTCGCATACTGTATCTTCACTGCAGGATCCTTGAGCATATAATCCATCATTATGTCCTGACGGATGGTGCGGGCGGCGATGCGTATATCGTTGACTCTCAACTGCTCTTCGAGCTCATCCGAGGTCTGGAAGCGAGTGGTGCGCCCAGGATATCCCATAATCATTGTGAAATCCCCCTCCTTGACGCCCTTGAGCGAAATCCTGAGAGAACGCTCCGGAATATAAGGCACATTGTCCTCCGAATAGTCAGCCGGCATGTTGTCCTTGTCGGCATAGACCCTGAACATCGAGAAATCGCAGGTATGGCGCGGCCACATCCAGTTGTCCGTATCCGCTCCGAACTTGCCTATTGAGGAAGGCGGAGCTCCTACGAAACGCACGTCCCTGAAGGTCCTGTACACGATAAGGTAATATGCGTTCCCGTTGTAGAAACTCGTCACTTCGGCGGTGCATCCCGGAGTGTTCTCGGCAACAGCCTTCTCCATGGCCTCGCAGCTCTCCTTGAGCGCCGCGGCAACGAGCCCGTCGGCGGCGGCAGGGTCTTCACACTCCTTCCTTACCTTTTTCTCCACCTTCTCGAGACTCTCCGTGACGTCTGTCATGCTCACGAGGAAAGTCACGGTCAGTCCCGGGCAAGGCAGTTCCTCGGAGCATTTCATGGCCCAGTAGCCGTCCTTGAGGTAATCGTGCTCCACGCTGCTGAGCTTCTGTATGCTCGAGTAGCCGCAGTGGTGGTTGGTAAGGAGAAGTCCCTCGTCGGAAACTATCTCTCCCGTGCATCCTCCTCCGAACTGGACTATGGCGTCCTTCAGCGAAGAATGGTTCACGGAATAGATTTCCTCAGGTGTCAGACGGCAGCCGGCCTCCTTGAGAGCCTTGCCGTTCATCTTCTGGATAAGGGGAAGAAGCCACATTCCCTCGTCGGCGAAAGCCTGTCCTGCCGTGAGGACGAAGGCAAGCGCAGCGCATCCCAGCCTTATGAGCAGGCGCGCCGGTCTGCGGCATGAAACCGCGTCATTCATTTTCATATCTTTCATAATCATAATTTCATAATCTGAGGATTACTCAGTGTTGTCCCACCCTCAGGAAATTGTCCACTGGGTTGGAATAGATTGCAAGCATCATATCCCGGAGGGTCTCGGGTTCGCTGCCGGAATATTTATCCAGAAGACGGAGGTGTTCCAGAAAGGCCACCTTCTGCTCCGGAGTGTACCTGTCCTGATGGGAGGACCTGCCGTAGCGCAGGTCGTGGGCTATCCAGTTGTTCGGCCACAGACGGAATGCGGAGTGTATGCGCCTGTCTATGAGAGCGGCGACCTCACGGTTGTATACGCTGCTGGTCAAGTTGTCGAGGCTCCCGAGTTCTGCACGGGTAAGGGGTTCGCAGATTTGGAAATGGACCCGTCCCTTATTGGCGGTGATTCCTGAAATTATGCTGCTGAGGTCCTCACCGGGCTTCTTTACATATGAACCCATCTTCGCGGATTCATAGAGTTCGAGAACCTTCTGGATGTCACAGGGTTCCCATTCATAGGAAACAGCGACGGGTATGATGCCCAGTTCCGCGAGGGACTCCACCTTGTCGTCGCAGCGGCTCAACGCGAACATCTTTATTATGCCCTGATCCGTCCTGTCATTCCCGTCCTTTGTCCTTCCGTTGCGCTGGGCTATCCATACGCTGTTGCCAAACTTCAACAGGGTGTCCCTTATGTATTCCGAAAGATGGAGGGAAGCGAGGTAGAATTCCTTCGGAGTCGCGGCGCCACGTTCCACTCTGAACATCCTGTTGGACTTTCCCGCGTCAACCACGAGCTGCGTGGTCATCAGGTTGGCCCCGAAGGTAATTTCCGTAGTGTCCAGCCCGGCATCGAGGAGCACGTTCTGGAGAAAGGATGCATCAAGGACTATATCCCTGTGATTGGACACGAACAGGTGTGGGCGGTCACGGGAGATATTCTCCACTCCTCCAACAGTGAATCCGGCGGTCGTGGAGCGGATGATTTCCTCGTTGAGTCTGTACATCGCCTCACGCTGGAACTCTTCGACAGTGCGGAATCCCTTCAGCATCTCCCTCACTTCGTCGACGTCCATGTCCGGGTATGCGAAGCTCGACACCACGGGGAAAAGAGGGTTGTCCGCGATACGCTGCATCGCTGCGGGTATCTCGTCGTCCCTATATGGCCTTATGTCGTCGAATTTCGGATCTCTGACCTTCACTCCGCTCATTTTTTCCTTTCGTCTATGAATTTGACCGGCTTGCGCGACTTTGCCGGGAAATTGATGGCACGTATGTCCCCGACAGGGTGAATCTCTATGTCCGGAGCGACCCTTATCCTCGAACGGAACCTGTCCTTGAGGTCCTTGACCGGATCGAATGGCGGTTCGTACTTGAGACCGAGTTTCACAACCACCTTGTCCGTTCCGGCCTCACTGTCCTGAACCACGACCACATAGTTCTCAACATAGTCGGCATTGTCCAGCACGTCGTTGACTGCCGGCGGATAGAGAGTCGTGCCCTTGAGTTTGATCATGTTGTTCTTCCTTCCCACAAGAGGCGTCAGCCGGTAGGACCATCGGCCGCAACGGCACTGTTCCGTCCTCTTTGCGGCAATGTCTCCGGTGCGGAAGCGCAGCAGGGGCATGCCCTCGACTCCGAGGGTCGTGACCACGATTTCGCCTGGCTCCCCGTCCGGCACCGGAAGGTCGTCGTCACCTATGATCTCCACGATTATGAGTTCCGGGTGGACATGACCGCCCTGTCCATATTCGCACTCGGAGAAGGTTGCTCCCATCTCTGTGGACGAATAGGTCGCGAAGAGATCCACGTCCCATTTCTCCTTTATCTTGCGTCCGAGAAGATTCAGCTCGAAATTCTGGTCTCTGAGTCCCTCTCCTATTCCTATTATCCTTTTGATGCTGCTGGAGCGATAGTCTATGCCATGTTCCTCGGCATACTGGACAAGACGGAGTATGAAGGACGGAACGCACATTATAGTATCCGGCCTGAGTCGGCGTATGGTATCCCACTGGAGTTCCGGGATTCCGTTCCCGACGCGTATGATGCTGGCGCCGAGTTCCCTGATACCGAGAAAGTAGGCCAGACCGGCCATGAATCTCTTGTCCATGGTCGTCATCAGCTGGACTATGTTCCCCTTCCGCAGACCGGCGCACTCGAAGGACTTCTTTTCGTTGTAAGCAAGGCGCTGCAAATCCTTTTCGGTACACCCGAAAGTGACCGGATCGCCCAGGGTTCCCGAGGTGGTGACATAGTCAACTATGTCAGCCTTGTCGCAGCAGAGAAAGTCGTCGTTGAAAAGTTGGAGGTCCTTCTTTTCGGTGAAAGGAATCTTGACAAGGTCCTCGATGTGGCGTATCTTGTCGATGTCGATTTCATATTTGTCGAACATTCTCCGGTAATAGCGGGAATTGTCCCTGAGATAAACGAGGGCTTCACGGAGCAGGCCCTCCTGATACTCCTTTATCTCTTCTGGTCTGGAAAATTCAATATCCATATATCGAAACCTCGGTAAGTTCGCAAATATAATCATCTTTTATCTAACTTTGCCGAGTTTTACACCAGCGATGAAGCCCTCTCAGATACTGTTGACCCTAAGCCTGATATGTTGTGTCCTTCCGGTTTCCTGGCCGGCGGATGCCAGGCCGTGCAAGGCTCTGAGGGCTATGGAAAGCGTGCGGATATGGAAGGGCACTGGCTGCAGGGCAACATCTGTGACCCTGACTCCATTCCTCGCAGACGGAGACGGAACCGCGGTGATAGTCTGTCCGGGAGGCAGCTATTTCTGGTTGGATGAGGAGAGCGAGGGAGCTGCGGTGGCCCGGTGGCTCCAAAGCAGAGGAATCAGCGCCTTTGTGCTGCGCTATCGCACCGCCGGAGCCTTCAATTTCTGGTCAGGAGGAAGGCTGCTCTACGGCGGGCACCGCCACCCGGATATGATATGCGACATCCAGAGGGCGATACAGCTTGTAAGGGAAAACGCCGAAGAGTACGGAATCGACCCTTCGAGACTCGGAGTGATGGGCTTTTCCGCCGGAGGACACCTTGCGATGTCCGCGGCCGAATTCTTCGGAACCAACTTCCTGTCCCGCTACGGAATAGAACCCACGGTCTCTCTGAGACCCGATTTCTGCGCGCCCGTCTATCCTGTCGTAAGCTTCACTGAAGATTGCACCCATAAACGTTCCAGAAGGGGACTGATGGGTGAATACAGGGTAAACAACAAGACTCTGAGGGACTCTCTTTCCCTTGAAAGGCATGTCAGGCCGGACACGCCGCCCGTATTCCTGCTCAACTGCAAGGACGACCCCGTCGTGGACTGCAGGAACTCCGAGCTGCTCGACAGTGCCCTGACCCGGGCGGGAGTGCCCCATCTCTACACCCGCTACGAAAAGGGTGGTCACGGCTTCGGCTCGGACAGCTCACGTATGGGAGAGAATACTTCGGGATGGCAGGAGCTTTTCCTCGCCTGGCTGGATGACACCCTCGGCACTGATGCGGAAGCTGCAAAGGGAGCAAATGAAGAAGAATTATAGAAAAGTTAAGAAATATGACTGTCAAAGACCTGAACCTGGACATCCTTAAAGAATGCCTGTACAGAAACGAACCCGTCACCATCGACGGTTCGACAATGGATTCCATAGACCGTTGCCACGAGTTCCTCAGGGGCTTCGCATCGGACCGCGTCATCTACGGCATCAACACGGGTTTCGGACCCATGGCGCAGTGGAGGGTTGAGGACGCCTTCCTCAAGGACCTCCAGTACAATATTATCAGAAGCCACTCCACCGGTGCAGGAGAACCGCTCGACGATCTCTGCGTGAAGGCGGCGATGCTTGCGAGGGTCGGCACCTTCCTGCAGGCCCGTTCGGGAATACACCGCGAAGTGGTGGAACTCCTTGTCGAGTTCATAAACAGGGGCATCTTTCCGTTCATCCCCCGCCACGGAAGTGTGGGTGCGAGCGGCGACCTGGTCCAGCTTGCGCATATGGCGCTCACCCTCATAGGGGAAGGCAAGGTCCATTACAAGGGTGAATGGCGACCTTCCGCGGAAGTCCTCGCAGAGAATGGGCTCAAGCCCATCTCCATACATGTGCGTGAGGGCCTGAGCACGGTCAACGGCACCAGCGTGATGACGGGAATCTCCGCTGTGAACCAGTTCCTCGCAGAGAAACTCCTTGACTGGAGCCTGCTCCAGGCCGTATGGATGAACGAAATCGCCGCTTCTTACGACGACTGGATGAGTGAGCCGCTGAACGCCTGCAGGCGTCACGAAGGCCAGCAGGTCACCGCGGAGCGAATGCGCGAACTGGCCCGGGGA
This sequence comes from Bacteroidales bacterium, assembly GCA_016293535.1. GTDB lineage: Bacteria > Bacteroidota > Bacteroidia > Bacteroidales > UBA932 > Cryptobacteroides. The sequence goes on from JAEDEB010000009.1 coordinate 8,002, forward strand.
AGCAAGAGGCTCGTAAAGAGGGAACATGTGCTCTACGACAAGGCGAAAAACCAGGACAAGGTCTTCCACGACAAGGTCCAGGCCTACTATTCCCTCAGATGTACCCCGCAGATACTCGGTCCAATTTACGATACATATATGAACTCGAGGGCCGTGCTGGACGAAGAATTGCGCTCGGCCTGCGACAACCCCATCGTGGACCCGGATACAGAGAACGTATACCACGGAGGCAACTTCCACGGGGACTACATCTCTCTCGAGCAGGACAAGGTCAAGATTGCGACAGTGCGCCTGACCATGACTGCGGAACGCCAGCTCAACTACCTCTTCCACGACCGCATCAACGGCATACTCCCGCCGTTTCTGAATATGGGCGTGCTTGGCCTCAACTACGGAATGCAGGCATGCCAGTTCACCGCGACATCCACGACGGCTGAAAGCCAGACCCTCGCGATGCCGAACTATGTCCATTCCATACCGAACAACAACGACAACCAGGACATCGTGTCCATGGGCACGAATTCCGCCCTGCTCTGCCGCCAGGTCATAGACAATGCCTTCCAGGTGATGTCAGTCCATATGATAGCCCTCGCGCAGGCAACCGACTGTCTCGGCATAGCAGATGAACTCGCTCCGGCCACAAGGGCCGTTTACGACAAGGTGAGGGCAATATGTCCGAAGTTCGTGGAGGACACCCCTTTCTACGAGGAACTCGCAAAGGTCGAGGAATATCTTCGGGAAATCTGATCAGGCTATGTGGAGATTGTCCGGAATGCCGTGACAGCCGGAAGCGATGAGGCGTCTGTCCTCGTCGCTTTCTTTTGTCTCTATCTGGAGATTCTTGTGGGTCAGGGCAAGAAGCAGGGCCCAGGCTCCGCACCCCGTACCGGAAAGCACGAGGCGCTTTCCCTCGAAGGATTCCAGGGAAATGCCCTTGGGAAGGGCAAGCGACTGAACGGCCGACGGTTCCACGGGGCCCTGAGGGAAGGCGTCCGCAAGGGCCCGGCCCGAAGCTGAAATGGCGCGGGCGCATTCCGCTTCCGCTTCAGCACCCTTGTAGAGATACTGACCCCGCACATACGGAGCCCAATAGAGGGCATCTTCCCTTTCGCGCCTTATCCTCGCATACTCCCTGACATACAGGGCGTGGAATGCCCGGGTGACACTGCGCCAGTCCGGCTCGCCTGTCTCGGGGAGAATCTCAGCGGAACCAGCCGGGACCCTCTCACCCACCTCCAGGTAGAGCTGCCCCCGACGGAGCATGAAATCCGTCTTCGGAAGCACGTCGCCGAAGCCGTGAATATACAGAGGGAGCACATCGAGGCCCAGGGAGGCGGCGAGGGTGAAGGCTCCTCTGTGGAAGCGCTGCACGCTCCTGCAGTCAGGGTTTCTCGTTCCCTCGGGGAATACAAGTATGGAGTAGCCCCTCTCCACAAGACCCTTCAGGCGTTCCAGGTTCCTGTCGTAACCGTCCGAAGCCGGATAGAACTCGGCAAGATGGATGAGCTTCCCGTAGAAAGGATTGTTCCACACCCAGTCGTTGGTCATAATGATAAGTTTCGGAGTAAGCATCATCGCTGCCATCACGTCAAGATGGGACTGATGGTTGGATATCATTACAGCCGGACGGCTGAAGTCTTCGCCGTGGGGGTTTGACCAGCTGAAACGCGTTCCGGGAACATGTCTTACTATGAAGGCTGAGAGGCGCTGGAGAAAACGGTGGTAACGCAATTTCTTCCTTTCGTCAACAGGCCCGGCAATGAAATACAGGCTTGCTGCCGGCACTATGATAACACAGGCAAGCAGGAAGAACAGAATCGCTCCGAGGGAGCGGAGGATGCGGCCCAGGGTGAGAGGAATCTCTCTCTCCTGGTCTCCCTTGCGGGTCAGCAGGCGGAAGACCATGGGCGGAAGGTAGCAGGCCATCATCACGACCGTGCTCATTCCTATCACGGTCACGAGACCTACCGAACGCATTGCAGGATGGCGCGCAATCACGAGCACCCCTATCCCGAGAAACATGATCACAGCCGAAAGGACCACGCTGTTCTTGTATGACATCAGTATCCTCTTGCCCGTGGCTCTCTCATACAGCAGCCCCTCAGTGATGAAGATGGTGTAGTCATCTCCCATTCCGAAGATGAAGGTGGCGAGTATGATGTTTACAATATTGAACTGCAGACCGCAGATCTGCATTATTCCCAGTATCCATGCCCATCCCGCCGCAAGGGGCAGGAAGGCCAGCAGACTCAGCTCTATACGCCTGAAACTCAGCCACAGGAAGACGAACACTATGAGGCTGCAGACCATCCCTATGAGATCGAAATCCGCTGAAAGCAATTCGGCCAGGCGGTTGGAAACATCCGAGGCATCGAAACAGAAACTCCCCTGAGGCGCATTTGCGGAAAGGCGCGCCTTGACTTCGGGCGCCCTGTCCCCATCGGTACGCAGATATGAAACTATGCTCGTCCGTTCATCGTCACGGAGCACCATAGACTGCCCGATGGTGGAAGTGAGCGGCTCGAAATAATCTATGGACCGTGGAACAAAGTCCTTCTCCATCAAGGCATAAAAAGGATTGAAGGCCGTTTCCGAAAAACCCTGGCGCAAGGACTCGCTGCGTATGTCGTCGGCAAGGGTAGGGTGTTCCGCGCGGAAACGCTCCCAGCGCTCGAGTCTGCGGCCCTGTTCTGAAAGGGAAGGCACGAAATCGCAGATGGAACTCAGCTGGACCTCGGCATCCTCGGCAGCGAGGGCTGCCAGCCGTTCCGCATTCTCGAGCGCACTGTCCGCATCGGAGGCTTCCGAAACCGCATAAATGCAGCTGCGCCCCGGACTGTCCGCGCCCATGGACTCGAGCACTGCAAAGCCGCGGCTCTGCTCCGGGGTGAGGTAGTTTATGTTATGAAGGTCGGAGTCGAAAGAGATTTTCCTGCCTTCGAAGATGAACACTGCGGTCAGAATGACGAAGATGGCGAAAACCAGCTTCCTCACAGCCGGAGACGGGTTGATGTGCCTGTCGAGGTCGAGGCGCAGGGTGTCCGTCGCCTTTTCGCTGCGCCCCTTCGCGAATACAGGGAGGAAGACAAGCACGAAGAGCATGGTTCCGACCAGGGTAAGGGCTCCGACAAGACCGAAGTCCCTCAACGCTCCCGAACTCATCATCAGCAGACCCAGGAACGCGCCCACCGTCGTGAGATTGCCCACAACCAGAGGGGTGACCTGCTCCCTTAGCGCCTTGCGCTTGTCCGGCTGGTACTTCAGGTGGTCAATGTAATGGAGCGGATAGTTCACGGCCACCCCTATGACCATGGCCCCAATTCCAAGAACTATGACGGATATGCTTGTCTTGAACAGGGAAATGAACCCGAGCGCAAAGGCGGCGCCGCAGAGTATGGAAAACGCTATCCAGAGCACGTCGCTGAAGCGGCGGTAAGAGAAATACAGGACAAGGAGTATGAGCAGGAGGGCAAGGGACACTGAAATGATGCTGTCCCTTCGTATGCGCCAGGCATTCCCTGCGGCGACTATCGGACCGCCGACCGAGCTGATGCTGACGCCGGGATTCTGTTCGACGGTCAGCTCCGTAACCTCGTCGAGCAGGGCCACGAGCCTGGAGTTGCTGCCGCTTTCGGACCCGCCGAACGGAGATTTGAAGAAGATTACTCCAGTCGATGAGTCGGCAGTGAAGAGATAGCCGTCCACGACATTGCTGCCTCCTGTCGGATTGAGCTGGGAAAGCCTTTCGGTCACAGGAAGGAAGAGAGAGACAGGGTCGGTGCGGAGGTAGCGGGAACTTACCGCGGCGACCGGCCCGGAGAGGGTGCGCTTGGCCGCCACGAGCCTTTCGGATATCTCGTTTTCGCACGCAAGGAGCGAGTCCATGCGTTCATAGTCCCCATCCGTGAGGAAATACGGCCAATTCGAACTTATGAAATCGAAAACCCCGAAAATGCTCCCGCGGTCGACGGATGAACTTATAGGTCCCACCATCGAAGTGCTGTCCATACGGGTCCAGTTCTCCGCGAAGGAGTCCATCGCGTCCATCAGCATATACATCCTGTCCGCGTCGGAGGCATCGGATACGTCGACATCCGAAACATCGGCGGCGGTGGAGGATTCGGCTGCGTCCGGGACATCGGCGTCGTCGGCGGCTGAAAAGAGCACGGCGATTCTGTCCTGTCCTCCGAGCTTTGCGTAAACCTCTCGGTAGCGGGCTGTCTGTTCGTCGGAAGGGAGGAATGCGCTTATGTCCTCGTCATAGTGCATTCGCGATATGAGTACGGCGCTGAGCCCCAGCAGAAGGGCAAGCAACAGAGCTGCGAGCCATCTGCGAGCGCTCAGGAAATCATAGATTCTGACTGCCAAGTCCTTCATCGCCTGCCTGTTATCTTATGGATGAGTATGCTGGGATAACCGTACACGAGGGCCACGAGGCAGAGAACGGTATTGAGAACGCTGATACGGAAAAAGTCCGCGAAGGGACGGAAACTCGTGATGCGTTCGCCTGCTGGCGGATAGTGGACCCTTATGCCCACGGGGACAATCTCCACGCCCTTCCATGCCGAGAAGACAAGCAATTCGAGCTCCGCCTCATAGCGGGAAGTCAGAAGAGCCGTGCAGGGGAGCTTTGCGAGGGGATAGGCACGGAAGCCGGTCTGGGTGTCAGGTATGCGCCGGAGGGTCTGGACCGCAAACCAGAAGTTAGAGAATCGGTTCGCAAAACTGTTCTTCCCCGGCATGTTCTCGGCGGCAAGATTGCGGCTGCCCGTAATGATGGCCCCCGGATTCCTCCGTATTGCATCGAGAAAAAGCGGAATATCCTCAGGGAAATGCTGTCCGTCAGAGTCCAGGGTTACTGCATAGTCAAAACCCAGTTCCGAAGCCTTCCGAAAGCCCTCCCTTAGAGCTGCACCCTTGCCCCTGTTTACAGGATAGGATACAAGAGTGACATCCAGGCCGGATTCTTTCACGAGTGTTTCCGTGTCGTCAGGGCTTCCATCATTGACCAGTATGACATCGGGAATTTGGGCAAGGGTGCGCGACAGAACGTCGAGCACGGTTCCGGCATTGCGGTAGCTTGGGATGACTGCACATACTCTCATGACTGTCTGCTGCAATCAGTTTCCACAGGCCGCGAGAGTGAGCTTCATCTTCGCGTGGCAGTTTTCTCCGCAGCAGATTGTGACGGCTGCATCCATATCGGGAAAATCTCCCGAAAGGGTATAATCGACGGTCAGTTCCAATTCCCTTCCCGGTATCACGGGAACGAGGAAACGTATGTCCTTTGCCGAAGAAAGCGTTACGCTCCGGCCGAGGGCTTCGGAAATCACGTCCAGACACATCTGTACGAGGCAGACTCCCGGAGTGACGGGCATTCCGGGAAAATGTGCCCTGTAGATGGAGCTTTCAGGAATCAGTTCCACTACGGCACGACCCCTGCCTTCTTCCACACAACTTGACGACACTGTCTTGTAGAGTTCTCCCTGAAGTTTCATTCTGTCAATTTCTTTTGCTTGGTGATTCCGTGGAATTCTATAGTCGTGGTATCGCCAGAGGCTTCTGTCAGAACCACCTTCCTGACATCGCCCGTAGCCTTGTCTATCCATGCGCATATTCCCGCGAAAAGCTGCTTCAAATCCCTCTTGAGCGGGGTTATTTCTATTCTGTAGGTATCGCTGGAGATGAACAGCTTCCTGTCGAAGTCATTCTTCCTGCCCATGGCCTTCATCCTCTTGTCCGAATCCAGGGCCACCACGCTGCGGCTGGAATAGGGCTCTGTCACCTCCCAGACCAGAGTCTTCGGCGCATCTATGGTCAGCACTCCCCTGGTGACGAGAGCCTCCTCGAGCAAGGCTGTCCTCCGGGTCTGGGTAAAGTGGCATCTGAGGCTTCCGAGTTCGGCAGGGCTGAGTTCCACCTCCGCGAGCACCTCTGCGCTCTCCTCAGGAGTTGCCGGGCGGAAATCCCCGGCCATGGCAGTCACGGCAAAGGCCGTCGCCAGAACTGTTGTTGCGACTATTCTTCTCATTTCACTGCTATCAATGCGCACCCGGCCATAATGAGCACGACGCCGAGCCACTGGGTCCATGAAACCTGCTCGTGGAAGACCAGTATGGCGGCGACCATTCCGAATGCATAGCTCAGACAGGACAAAGGATAGGCCAGGCTGAAGGGATAATGCTTCAGAATGTACATCCACAGCACCGTGGCTCCTCCGAAAGAAAGGCCGCAGGCAAGCCACCACCAGTTGGTCAACTGGCCGAGAATGAAGCTCCAGCTCCATTCGAAACGCCCCGCGGCGCCCATCGCGAGCTTCACGAAGACCTGGCCTCCGCAAAGCAGCAGGCTCTGCATCAGGGCGAGCGGTATCAATCCCCATCCGAACATATTTTCTCTATCAAATTCTACCCAGAAGCATATACGAGCTGTTGTCGTACCCGCGTCCGGCATTTACCACCAGCGCTTTGTCAATTTCACCCTTTGCAAGCAGATCCGCCGCTTCGGCATAGCCCAGAGGTGCCTTGAAAACGGGTATCCCCTCCATAGCCCCAGCCTCGTCGAAGGCCTTGCGCCCGTGGGTGAGGCTGAAGTCCTCGACCCTGCACAGAGCCCCTTCCGCCTTGTGGCTGAGTACGACCGAAAGGGAAATGTCCAGGCCCTCCATACCAATTTTTCCCATCATCATGGTGAAAGTCGGCGAAGTTTCGTCGCAGAGGTTTACGAGTGCATTGTCAATCTCCCCGAGACCGAGCTGGACGAGGGCGTCGAGCACTGCGCTCTCGAAGGAGAGCGGTCCGTGGGAGTAGGTTGCGTTGTATCCGTGATCCCCGAGTCTTATGCCCACCAGCGAACTGACCGTATTGTGGGTGGACTGCATGAAATTCGTAGGCTTCATCGGGAGCCCGGAGACTCCGGAAAGGGCCATCAGCAGGGCCTCCGTATCCTCGACGCTCCCCAAGAAGCTGCCTGTGATGATGGCATCGGGGACGGATATGCCGGCTTCTCCGAGTGCGGTCTCGGCAGTAACCACAGCCCTTTTCATCATACGGCCCATACGCCTTGCCTGCATAGGGGTGAAGAAAGCCTTGCTGTCAGGTTCCGGCGATCCCGCGTGGAGGCAGGACAGGGAATTCAGATATACCTCTTCTTTCATATCTTCCTTATCAGCAATGATGAGTCGTTCCCTCCGAAACCGAAGGAGTTGCACAGGACGCAATTAAGTTCCGCCGGACGGTCCGGATCCGCACTGGGGCTGATGCAGTCTGCATCCCGGGATGTCCAGCCCAGGTTTGGCGGAATGAATCCGTATTCCATGGCAAGAAGGCATATCACGGCCTCTACGCTTCCGGAAGCGGAAGTGGTATGACCCGTGAAGGACTTGGTCGAGGAAACCGGCGGCATATTGTTTCCGAACACTCTCCTGAGGGCAGCGCTCTCGCTGGAGTCGTTGTTCGGAGTTCCGGTTCCATGCGCATTGACATAATCGACGGCCCCCGGTCCCATTCCCGCCATTGACAGAGCCTTTTTCATAGCCAGGTATGCGCCTTCTCCGTCCGGAGACGAAGCGGTCTGATGGAAGGCATCGCAGGCATTTCCCCATCCGGCAAGTTCCGCCATGGGATCAGCCCCGCGTCGCCTGGCCGACTTTTCGGATTCGAGCACGAGGAAGGCTGCTCCCTCCCCGAGGTTGAGCCCGGCACGGGTACTGTCGAAAGGTCGGCACTGCGCCGTGTCGAGAATCATCAGGGAAGCAAAGCCGTTGAGATGGAAGTCCGACAGGCTCTCGGCACCTCCGACCACCACGATGTCCGCCCGTCCGCTCCTGATGAGGCCGGCCCCGAGTATGGCGGCGTTGGCTGCGGATGAACAGGCTGTGGAAAGGGTCGTGGTCATTGCGAAACGGCCGAAACGGTCGGCTATGGCATCCGTGGTCGCGCCGCAGTCGTGGACGGCGATGTACTCCGAGGATGCATTCGTATCCGGATTGATGAAGTCGCGGTAACGGAGCTCGCTGCAGTCCATTCCTCCGACCGTCGTGCCATTGACAAGCACGGCTTCCGAAAGCATCTCCCTGTCCAGTCTGGCCCGTTCCAGCGCCTCGCCCAGGGCGAGCATCCCTAGCAGAGCAGTTCTCGTCACCACGGCGTCCTCACGGAATCCAAGCATGGTCTTCATCCGGGCATTCGTGAGTTTAACCTCGCCCACAGGGAATTCCGTCCTGCCGGTGTGGAGATACTTCACGGGAGCAATGCCCGTCCTTCCATCCAGAAGGGACCGGAGCGTTTCTCCCATGCCTATTCCTATGGCCGAGACCATGCCCGCGCCCGTTATGAGGATTCTGTCCTGCATCTTCGCGTACGCCTTATTTCTTCCTGTTTTTCGAGATGTAGTCGGCCATCGAAGCCACAGACTTGAATATTGCCTTGCCCTCTGCCGGGTTCGCCAGCTTGATGCCGTACTGCTTTTCCATCAGCATTATGAGTTCGAGGGCATCGATGGAGTCGAGTCCGAGTCCGTCGCCGAAAAGAGGGGCGTCGGTGTCTATTTCCTCCGGGGCCATCCCCTCGAGGTTCAGGGCCTCTATGATCTGGGCCTTCAGAGTGTTTACGAGTTCTTCCATAATCATTTGTTGTATTATATCATTTCATTGTCAGTCAGACAGTTCCACCAGCGAGAGGTCGGCCTCGAAGCTGTCGTCGTCCCTGCATTCGAGCCATCCGCATATCAGGGAGCGGGTCACCCCGTCGCCGAAGGCCTCGCGGACTATTTTCTCCATCAGGGCTTCATCCCTGGAGCCGAGTACATAGCAGGAGCTTTCGCCCCTGAGTCCGTTCCTGATTGCAAGTTCTCCCGTGACCACGTTCGCCAGGGTATAGACGAACAGGGACGGACTCGGAAACCACTCGTCGGTCCTTGCCGTGGCCTCGAAGTGCCTGTCGTTGCAGAGAGGACCGCTATGGGTGAATATTATCACGCCCATGTCCTCACGGAAAGTATCGCCCCCGCTGACCCGCGGATCCTGCGCGGAGGCATCCTCGGCCGCACTCTGCTTCCTTGCCGCCAGAAGCCTCTCCGCCGCTATGAACCCGGCCTTGCACAGGCTGTCCATCTTATAGAATTTCGGCCAGTTCCCCACCTCGCTCCTGTAAGCTTCGGAAAGGGAGGTATCTTTGCTGTCCAATCTCACTCTCGCCACTGATTTCAGCCTCGTCGGGCGGTCTTCACTACTGTCCGGCAGGGATGAATCTGCACGGCAGCTGTCTTCTGGGGAAGCTTCATTCAGACGGAAAAGCACAGCCGCATTGCAACCCCCGAATCCGGAAAGGAGCTTGATGAAGGACTTTCTGTCAGTCTCCCTGTTTTCCGCACTCACGGATACAGGCCTGCTTGTCCCTCCCTTGCAGAAACCCTTTGTAGCCAGTATCCTGCCGTCTTCGCACGCCCGCATCGATATTATCGACTCGAGCACGCCGGCAGCGCCCATGGTGTGTCCGTACACCCCCTTCAGGGCATTCACCGGCACATCGCCCAGACCTGCACGTTCCAGGGCTATGGACTCCATCTCGTCATTGTACGCCGTAGCCGTGCCATGGACGTTCACGAAGGCCAGGTCCTCCTTGCGGACGTCTTTCAAAACCTGACGCAGACAGTTGAAACTGCCCTCTCCCGTTCTCGACGGCCCGGAAATATGGTTGGCGTCATTGCGGACCGCGCCGCCCACAACTTCCCAGAACTCTCCATCCCGGGCGTTTGCCGCACCGAGCACCAGAGTGGCGGCCGCCTCCCCGGCATTGAGCCCGCAACGTTCGCTGTCGAAAGGTCTGCACGGGCTGTCCGAGAGGGCCTTGAGGCTCAGGAAGCCTGAAATTATGAACCTGGACTGGACTTCAGCCCCGACGACCACTACATTGTCGAAACTGCCGTCGCCTATCATCCTGGAGGCCTGGACAATGGCCGCGGCGCCGGAGATGCACGCATCCGAAACCACGATTACGGGGTTGGGATTACGGAAATATGCACCCAGCCTGGCTGCGGAAGCTGATGGAAGGGTCTCGTCGTCGGGAACGGTTCCCAGTTCCTCTATGTCGCCCTTGATCGTGGAGAGCAGGAAGGCCGTCCTGTCCGACGCCGGATCCACTCCGCTGCCCTCAAGCGCCATCACGGCCGAAAGCAGGGCCACCGTATCGAAGAAACAGAGGTTTCCGGGAAGGCCCCGGCGGGAGGCTTCGGCCCTCAGTTCGTCCCTGTCCATCAGAGAGGCGGCAAAAGGCTGGGGCACACCGAAGCAACCCTCGTGCCTGCGAACTCCGCTGCAGCCTGCAAGCACGGCTTCATAGTTCTCCCGGGAACCTAAACCCAGAGGAGACACTATGCTGTCCGATATGACCTTGGTTCTTCTCATTGCAGCTCTACCGTTTTCAGCGAAGCCTCGGCAACGGGAAGGTCGCCGCTCCTGACGATGACATTGACCATCGATATTCCGAATATCTCCTGGACCAGACTGACCGTCGTGACCAGGACTTCCCCTACCGCCGGCCTGCGGTATATCTTCAGATTCCGTATGGAACCAATGAAGCCTATGCGAACGTCCAGTCCGCGGATATATTTGTTGATATAACCTACCCGCGCGGCGCTCGACTGGGCCATATGTTCGACAAGGCCGCTTTCAAGCATAGTCCCGTCCTCCACGAAAAGACAGTCCGCGCTCACCCTGTATTCGGTGAGCGTGTCCACTTCCCCGTAGCTGAGCAGCCTGTCCACGAAACGGAAAGGAAGCTGCTGAGGCAGAATCTCCGCTATGTCTATGTCGGTAATCTTCATCTATTCACTTATCCGTTTCCCAAAACTCGAAAAAGTTGAACCACTGCGCAGGGTATCTTCCGAGCACTTCCCCGAGGGCCCGGGCATAGGCCGAGGCCATGGCTGACGTACTCTCATCCGCACTTCCCTCCTCCGGGAAGGGGATTTCCTTCATGATTATCCTGTATCTCCTCGCACTTTCCTTCATCACGAAAGTCGCCACCGCGGGGACTCCCCTCTTCACTGCGATGGCGAAGGGACCGAGCGGGAAAGCGGCCGGAGCTCCGAGCAGCTCGGCACGGAGCGATTTCGACGAACCGAATATCCTGTCGCCGGGCATGCTGACTATGTCCCCGTTCACAAGAGCGCTGCTGACGGTGAAGATGTGGGACATGTCCGAGGACATGGGAACCATCGTAATTCCATTGCGGACGAACATTTCACCCCTGTTCTTCATCACCGTTTCCGTCTCTCCGCCGAATACGAGTGCATACAGACGGCGACGTCCCGGGGTCAGGGAATAGCCTGCCAGTTCGTAGTTCCCCACATGCGAACTCAGCATCAGGAAACCTCCTTCACCCCCGCAGAGCCTTTCAAACGCCTCGGTGCCCTCCTTTTCCATGCGGAAAGTCTTCCCCGCATAGCTGGCAAACCTGTCGAGTATGATCTGGCCGAATCTGAAATGATTGGCATAGACCATGATGAAGGACCTGAGCGGCCCGAAGCCGTGGCGCCGGCGGAAATAGTGGTAGCTGGCGAGGTATCCCTTGTGCCCGAAGAGCATATAGAAGGGAATCACCAGCGCCATCACCGCATACAGCACCTCCAGCGGCAGTATCCTGTACATCACTATCAGGCTGCGCTGCATCCAGGCTGTACCTCCGGTGGTGCCTTTCCAGTGCCTGTGTTCCAGATACGCCACCTAAGAGAGCTTTTCCGCAATGAAAGAACAGAACTGGCCGAATGTCTTCACCAGCTTGAAATCCTCATTCTTCATCCTTACTCCGAACTTCTTGTCCACGAGGACTACCACATCCACGACTTCGAGGCTGTCGATTCCCATATCCTCCTTAAGGCGGGCATCGTCATATATCCTGCTCTCGTCAATCTCAAGCTCGTCGATGAGAAACTCCTTCACTGTCTCCCTGATTTCATTGATCTCCATAAATGTTCAGTAAAATAATAGGTTTTATACTCTTGTCTGTATTTCAGTCCTTCCTGCACACCATTATGCTGTGACCGCCCGGACCGAGATTGTCGTGGACGGCTTCGACCCTGAGTCCGGCCTTTTCCGCGAGGGCCCTCATATCGTCGGAATGGTACATCTTGCTGTTCCCGTTGGCCAGGGCCGTGAAATAGAGGCTTGTCAGAGTAAGGCAGAGAGCCGCAGTCTCGAACTTCTGCCTGTCCCAGAAGGTCTCCATTATGCAGAGCCTTGTCTGAGGTCCCATCGAAGCGGCGGCGCGGCTGAGTATGCTCACTATCTCCTCCTCCCCGAAACAGTCGAGGAACTGGCTCATCCAGATGACGTCATACTGTCTGTCCGCAGGAAACGGAACTGTCCGGTCCAGGAGGTTCATCCCGTAGGCCCGTATCCTGTCCGCACCTTCGCGGCCCCTCACGTTCTCCTCCATCATCGCTATCTGCTGGGGCAGATCCACCACTGTCACCTGTACCTCAGGATCATAGGCGACGCAGCGCAAGGCCCATTTGCCCGTATTTCCCCCTACATCCAGAAGATTCTCCACCTTGTGCGAGAAGACGGTGCGAAGGGCATTGTCGAAGGAATGGTCGGAGTAGTAGTGGTCAAAGCCGAACCAGCTCTTCTGGACCTGTGGAGGCAGCTGGGAAAGCCCCTCGTAGATGGTAGGCCAGTTCCCGAAATGCTCAAGTCCGGCCGGACGCCCTTCCAGCAGGGATTCCTCCAGTCTGAACCAGCCCTCATAGTTGACATCGTGGTTGAAGTCCATATTGACCCTCGTCATGGGGTTGTTCAGCAGGAACCAGCCCGTCTTCGAAAGGGTGAAGCGGTCGGTGTCCTTGTCCAAGAGCACCGTTCCTATGGACAGGGAGGCCTCGAGGAGCACCTTGACCGCGTAAGCGGAGAGCCCGGTCGCAGAGGACAGCTGGTCCATTGTCATACCTTCGTCGCTGTCCCTGAGCAGGTCCAGCAGCCCGAACTTGACCATAAGGCGGCTTGCCTGGAATATGGCCGGTCCGAAGGCTATGAACTCCGCGAGCCTCTGGGCCTGTGCGGCGCTCAGATGCTCCCGTGTATATGCATTCTCAAGTGATGGTGACAGGTTCATGGCTCTATTTGGTAACTTTTTGAATATTGTCCGGATTGTTCCGGCGGCAGCTCGAAGCAATCTGCAGGGCAAGGGAAAGCGCCAGCAGCGCCAACAGCAGTGATGATGCCGCCGTCGACACGGCGGCTCCGGTCCTGTAGGAGCGCGGTTCGAAACGCATCACTATCTCGCCCTCTCCGGCAGGAATGACAGCAGCGCGCAGAACCCAGTCGGCGCGGAAAAGCTCCACCTGCGGGGATACCCATCCGGGATAATATATCTCACTGAATACGGCCAGCCTCTCCCTGCGCGTGCTGTAGGCATAGCGCAGTTCATTGGGCGCATAGCTGACGAGCCTGATGTCGTCAGTGTCGGGCCCTTCGGGAGCGGGCGACGGGATGAAATCAGGGCTCTCGCGCACTATCGCCGTTGCCGAGAGGTCCACAGAGCCCAGCAGGGCTATCTCCTCATCCGCGGAGCCGACGGTCGCAACGCTGTCCACGAACCAGCAGTTGCCCATCCTGTATGGATTCTCCACGGGCATCAGGTCGTCCTGGAGTATGACATACTTGGTGTTGAGCATATTCAGGACAGGGGTTTCCGGGAAGTTCTCTGCGACCCCCGAGATGGTCTGGACTTTCCGCGCCACCTTGTCTATGGAGGACATTTCGCGGCTTATGTACCTCTCGATGAGATCCTGATAACGCTGCATCTTGGCCGGGCTGTAGCCGCCTATGCACTTGTGCCAGTAGGAAGGATGGGAGTCGTTGAAGGTGTTCACGCTCATATCGAGCACCCTGTAGTCAAGCTCGGTGTCATCCAGTATGAACTCATCCACCGGACGCTTGTCAAACTGGCTGGAGAAATCCTTCGGAGTCACGAAATGTTCCCCGTTGAGGTATCTCTTGCCTATGGCTCCGAGGTCGAGAAGGACGAGCAGGCAGCAGGCCAGCCCGAGCATTTTCACCCTTCCTTCGCGCGCCTTTTCCTTCCCGGTGAGAAGGGCTGCGGCGGCGATGGCTGCAAATGCGCTTATGAAGAGGAAGGAACGGAGTGCATCGGAACGAAGAAGAGCCCTGCGGTCAGCCATTATCGGATCAATCAGCGGTTCCGGCAGTATGGAGGCATCGGAAGGGGACGAGAATGAACCGGCCAGACCCGGAACAAGCACGCACAACAGACAGAAACCTGCCGTGAGAAGGTAAGATATGCCTCCGCATTTGAGAATTTCACGAGTGCGGTACTTTCCCCTGCATATCCTGTCGAGAACCACGAAGCCCAGCAGGGGCACACTGACCTGGAGTACGGTCAGGGCCATGGATACGGTCCTGAACTTGTTGTACATAGGAAGTATGTCGAAGGCAAGGCGGGTGAACCACATCGCGTGGCTGCCCCATGCCAGAAGCACGGCAAAGACGGTCGCCGCGAGCAGCCACCATTTCTCCCTGCCCCTGAAGAGCAGAAGTCCGAGCACGAAAAGGAATATCGGAATGGCGCCCAGGTACATCGGACCGGCGGTGAATGGCTGCGGACCCCAGTAGAGCGGAAGGGCTGAGAGCATATCCTTGAGAGCCTTGCCCCTGTACCCGTATTTCTTGAGTACCTTGGCTGTTTCGGAGTCCTCCGACAGTCTGCCGGCCGATACTCCGCCGTTGAAATTGGCGACAAGGAGATTCGGCATCTCGTTTATGCCGTAGGACCATGCAGTCGCATAATCCAGCTCCAGACCCTTCGATTTTTCCCTGTCCGACCCGGAGGCGTCCTTGCTGAGTTCGGAGCCACCGCGCATCGTATGCTTGGAATATTCCCAGGTCGGGATGAGTTTGTTGGCGTTGGTGGCTATTCCTACCGTTCCCACGACCAGCAGCAGAGCCGATGCGATGAAAAAGCGGACAGCCCTTGTCCTGAGGAGGGTCCGGTCCATGAGCATGGACACGAATTCAGTGATGGCGTACAGGAATACGCATACGGCGAGATACCAGGTTATCTGGGGATGGTTGGCCTTTATCTGGAAACTCAGGGCGAGGGCGAAGAGGACGCTGCCGAGCACGGTTCTGCGGAACCAGACGGACCTCCACAGGCTTTTCCCTTCGTCCTTGAGGTCCATGGCAGAGCGGTAGGTGAATATCAGGCCGGCAAGCACCCATGGGAAGAAGGCTATGGCCTGCATCTTTGTGTTGTGGCCCACCTGTATTATCTGGAAATTGTAAGAACAGAAGGCCACGGCTATCGCCCCGCCCACTGCCAAAAGCTTGTCCACTCCCATCGAGAGCATAAGGAGAAAAGCTCCGAGAAGGGTGATGAAAATATACGTTGCCGGCCTCTTTCCGAGGAGGAGAAACTTGTACAGGGGGTTTGTGAGGTCACCCTCGAATTTGTCGTACATCGCCGTCGAAGGCATTCCTCCGAACATCGAATTCGTCCAGTAGGTCGGGTCGTCGGGATGTGCCTCGTTGTGCTGGCTTATCTCGTGGGTCATACCCTTCCATCCCGATATGTCGGACTGGTTCACAATCTTGCCCCCGAGCACCTGAGGCACGAAGCCGTACGAGAGCACGAGGAAAAGAAAGGCTATGCCCAGGCAGACGAGCACGTTCCTGAGTCTGTCATTGATCTGCTTTGCCATTGTTCTTTCCTGTTACGGTATCGAGGAGCTCTGCCATTCTCCGGGCAAGCTCCCTGCGGGAATATGCGGAAATGTCCTTCCCGCAATAGAGGCTCCTTCCTTCCCTGAAAGCCTTCCACTGTCTGTCCACGAAATCCCTGAGACCTTCCCTGTCTTCCCAGTCAAAGGTCTCCCCTGCCGAAGTGTCGGACAGTATCGCAGCCATTGCGCCGTCGCTCTGGCCAATTCCGAGAACCGGTCTGCGGGCTGCGAGATACTCGAAAAGCTTGCCCGGGAGCACCGCCCTGTATTCCGGTTCCTTCCTCAGGGGCAGAAGGAGCACGGTGGCGGAACACTGCTCTGCAACGGCCTCCCCGTGAGGCAGGTAACCCCTGTCCTCCAGATTGGCACCGAGACCCGCCCTGCGTATGGACTCCCTTATCTCCTCATCCGTTCTTCCGGCAAGGCGTATGCGCAGGCTTTCCGCGAACTCCTTGTCTGAGGCAGCCTTTTCTGCAAGCACTTCCCAGAGAATCTCGGGATTCCCGTCCGAGGCGAAGAGACCCGTATGGGTGAGGTTGAAGAAACTTCTTTCCCCGGGAATGTCCTGTACCTGAGGGAAGTCTGCCACGTCATAGCCGTTGGTGATCAGTTCGACCCGAGTGTCCGTCATAGTCCGGAACTCATCCCGGACAAGAGGTGACACTGCAACCACGACATCGGCTCCGTCAAGCACCTTCTTCTCGAGTTTTCTGTGTATGCGCTCTGACAGGGATGTGAGGCCAAGGTGCTTGAAATAGAACATCCTGGTCCACGGATCCCTGAAATCGGCAACCCACGGCAAGCCCGTCGCGCGTGAGAGCCCAAGGGCGATAAGGTGCATGGAATGCGGCGGCCCCGTGCTGATGATGACATCCACCGGATGGACCTTGAGATACTTCTTGAGAAAACGTACCGACGGGCCTATCCAGAAGCAGCGCGGGTCGGGAATGAAGCAATTGCCCCGTACGAACATAGTGAGCCTTTTGCCCAAGCTCATGTTGCGGGAATTGATAGGGTTGACCTCAGCCGCAGCCTTTCCTCTCCGCCTTCCGAGCAGACGCCTGTATATGCCGTAAGGCTCGAATATCTTCCTTCGGACCACCTCCACATCCTGCGGGATTTCCGCTGCGAGGCTTTCGTCGACTGCCGTCATCTCCGGATTCAGTGGAGTATATATGACTGGCTGCCATCCTTCAGAAGACAGATATTTGCTGAATTTCACCCAACGCTGGACCCCCGATCCTCCTGTCGGCGGCCAATAGTATGATATTATGAGGACTCGTCCGGACATAATGGCTTCAAAGATACAAATTATATTACACAAATTTCCGTAAATTTGCCCGGCACTACGGCCCCGCAATATGAAAGAGACAAAGAACGACGACGTCATCAAAAAGGACAGGATGACTCCAATGATGAGACAGTACTTCAAGATGAAGGAGGACTGCCCCGGAGCCATTTTGCTTTTCCGCTGCGGGGATTTCTACGAAACATACGGCGACGACGCCGTCACCGCGAGCAAGGTTCTTGGAATAGTCCTGACCAGACGATCCAGCGTGACCGCAGATGCAATTCCCATGGCGGGGGTGCCCTACCACTCCATCAACAACTATCTTCCCAAGCTGGTAAGGGCCGGATACAAGGTAGCCATCTGTGACCAGCTCGAGGACCCGAAACTTGCCAAGGGCCTGGTCAAGAGGGACCTGACCGAAATCATCACCCCGGGAGTGGCCTTCGACGACCAGATGCTGCTCCAGAAGGAGAACAACTACATCGCAGCCCTGTGCTACGGCAAGAACGGGAACGGAGCGGCCTTCCTCGACGTGTCCACAGGCTCCTTCCAGATTGCGGAGGGCAGCCTCGACTATATCGGCACCCTGCTCTCATCCTTCGCCCCGAAGGAAGTGGTGGTTGAAAAGGGTTACGAAAAAGGCACACGCGAGCGCTTCTCTGACAAGCTCTTCGTGAGCTCGGTGGAGGAATGGGCCTTCGTTTACGAGTCGGCCGTCAGCAGACTGTGCCGCCAGCTTGCCGTGGACAGCCTCAAGGGTTTCGCCATATCCTCCTTCCCCAAGGGTATATGCGCCGCAGGTGCCCTTCTGGTATATCTTGAACAGACTCTCCACCCCGGGCTCAAGAATATTTGCAGCATCTCAAGGATAGACGCTGACAAGTTCGTGTGGATGGACAGGTTCACGGTCCGCAACCTCGAGCTCTTCACCAGCGCGGCAGGAAGCGACGGAGTCTCGCTCATTGATGTCATCGACTGCTGCCAGTCCCCAATGGGGGCGAGAATGCTGAGACAGTGGGTGGCGATGCCGGTGATGGACACGGACGAACTGAACTCGCGCTATGACGTGGTGGACTGGTTCCTTTCCGAAGCTGACATGCTCTCGGAGGCAAGGGAACGTATCGGCAATCTCGGAGACCTCGAGAGGATAATCTCGAGGGCGGCAGCGGGAAAGATACTCCCGCGCGAAACCCTCCATCTCGGACGGGGTCTCTCCCAGATAGCACCTCTGGCCGAACTGTGCGCCCAGGCCGGCTTGGAAGCCATGAACTCTATGGTTTCAGGACTCGAAAACTGTACGGAACTCACAAGACACATAGAGACCGTTCTGTCTCCGGATGCTGCGGCGCAGGTGGGCAAGGGGGATGTCATCGCTCCCGGAGTGAACTCCGAACTGGACGAGCTGAGGAACATCTCGAGGAACGCGAAGGAATACCTTGCCGATATGCAGGAGAGGGAAATCGCGCGTACCGGCATAAGCTCCCTGAAGATAGGATACAACAACGTATTCGGTTATTACATCGAAGTCCGCAACACCCACAAGGAGAAGGTACCGGAAGAATGGATAAGGAAACAGACCCTCGTGAACGCGGAAAGGTATGTGACCGAAGAGCTCAAGGAGTATGAACAGAAGATACTCGGGGCCCAGGAACGGATCTATGCACTCGAACTCGGCATATACCGGGACCTCGTGTCTGAAATCCAGGCGTCCATAGCGTCAATCCAGAACAACTGCCGCATACTCGCCCGGCTGGACATACTCTCCTCCTTCGCAGACCTGGCCTCGAGAATGCATTACTGCCGCCCTGTGGTGAACGGCTCGGACGTGATAGACATCAAGGCCGGCCGCCATCCCGTAATCGAGACCCTGATGCCGTCCGGAGAGGAATATGTTCCGAACGACATCTATCTGGACAGCGGAAAACAGCAGGTAATCATACTCACCGGACCGAACATGGCCGGAAAGTCGGCCCTGCTGAGGCAGTGCGCCCTCATCGTGCTTATGGCCCAGATAGGTTGCTTCGTGCCTGCGGATTCCGCAACCATAGGCTGCTGTGACAAACTCTTCACAAGGGTGGGCGCATCCGACAACATTTCCCGCGGCGAATCCACCTTCATGGTCGAAATGCTGGAGACCTCGATGATACTCCACAACCTGTCTCCCCGCTCGCTCGTACTGCTGGACGAAATCGGACGAGGCACCTCCACATACGACGGAATGTCCATAGCCAGGGCGATAGTCGAGTACATACACGAGCACGGAAAGGGAGCGAAGACCCTCTTTGCGACCCATTACCACGAACTGAACGATCTCGAGACCATATACCCGAGAGTGAAGAATTTCCATATCTCTGTCAAGGAGGTGGACAGGAAGGTCATCTTCCTCAGGAAGCTCTGTCCGGGAGGTGTGGAGAAGAGTTTCGGTATCCACGTGGCAAGACTCGCAGGCATGCCGAAGCAGGTGCTCGATTCGGCCGAACGCACCCTCGCCTCGCTCGAAAAGGGAGGCAAGGAGATCAAGCCCCACAACACAAAGGAAGGGCGCGTCGAATCCGACGGTTCCCTCCAGCTGTCCTTCTTCCAGCTTGACGACCCTCTTCTGGAAAGTCTCAGGGACGAGCTCAATTCGGCCGACCTCAACAACATGACCCCTCTCCAGGCCTTTGACCTGCTGAGGAGCATGAAAGAGAAGATGGGACTGAGCTAGAAAAGGCTCGCCGCCACGACCGCCAGTATTCCTGCCGGGGCCACGTAGCGCATGAGCACATAGAGCAGGGGGAAGACCTTCCCGACACCCCTGAGTTCACCGGAGTTGGTCAGCTCATCCCTGAGTTCCGACCTCTTCATCTTCCAACCCGCAAACAGCACCGCCACCATTCCCGCAACCGGCATCAGCCAGTCCGCGGTCACGTGGTCGACGGCATCGAATATCTGCATCCCCAGCAGTTTCACTTCCGAAAGCGGACCGAAGGACAGGGAGCAGACCGTGCCGAAGGCGAAAACGATGACAAAGGTCAGGATGCACGCAGCGGGGCGGCGCATACGCCTGCTCTCCACAAGATATGAAACCGGAACCTCGAAAAGGGACATCGCGGAAGTGAGAGCCGCGAGTATCACCGCAAAGAAGAAGAACACCGCAATCACGGAACCCAATGGCATCTGCGAAAAAACCACCGGAAGGGTTTTGTAGACGAGTCCCGGACCGGCGACTGCCATTTCCGGATTGTCATACATTCCGTATGCGAACATCGCCGGAATAACTGCACATCCCGCTATGACGGCAAAGACAAGGTCGAAGACCGAAGTGTTCACCGCCGTCTTGAGCAGGTTTTCCCTGCGTCCCAGATATGAACCGTAGGTCATCATTATGCCCATTCCTATGGACAGGGAAAAGAAGGCCTGCCCCATGGCCGCTATGACCATGCGCGGGGTGACCTTGCTGAAATCGGGACTGAACAGGTAGCGAACCCCGTCAGCCGCAGTTCCGGAAACTCCCTCCTGCGGAGGTATGGTCATCGAGCGCACTGCGATGAGTACCATTATGATGAAAAGTGCCGGCATCATCAGCTTGCTGAACTGCTCTATGCCCTTGCGTACACCCAGGGCTATGATTACGCAGGTCAGGGTGAGAAACAGGAGGTGGTAGCCGAGTGTCTCCCAAGGCGAGGACACGAATGAGCCGAAAGCTCCAGTTATCTCGGAAGCAGGGACGGAGGGCCCGAACTTCATCGCGCAGGAGTCCACAAAATACTTTACAGTCCAACCACCTATGACACAATAATATGAGAGTGTCACAGCCGGAATGAGGACAAACAGGAAGCCTGCCTTCTTCCATATCTTTCCTCCCTTGTCAAGGGCGGCGAGAGTTCCGTAGGCCGTCTTCTGGCTTCGCCTTCCGAGAGCGAGCTCGGCAAGCAGTATGGGCAGGCTGACCAGGGCCATGCAGGCGATATAGATGAGGATGAACGCACCTCCTCCATACTCACCGAGCATATAAGGGAAACGCCATATATTGCCGAGACCGACCGCGGAGCCGGCAAGCACGAGCAGCGAACCGAGGGTGCTCGAGAATCCTTCACGCTCTTTCATACCCCTGTCCTATGAGAAAAGCTGTGAAAGGAATACTGCAATGACTCCCACCGGAGCCAGATACCTTATGGCGAAGGACAGCACTGCAATAAAGCGTTCGCCGACCTTGTGGGTGCCGCCGCTTGAGAGTTCGTCCGAAAGGTCGCCGCGAGTGAGAACCCATCCCACGAACAAGAGGGCAAGAAGGCCTCCCAGCGGCATCAGCCAGTTGGCGCAAAGCCCGTCGAAGGCGGACATCACCTTGGGTCTGAGGGCGCAGGCCATTCCCAGGACAAGGGCTATGCAAAAAACTGCGGCGCAGGCGACCGTCCTGGATAGCCCCTTCTCCTCGACCAGATAGGATACCGGAACCTCGAACTGGGAGATGGAGGAAGTCAGAGCCGCAAGGATGAGGGCGAAGAAAAAGAATGCGCCCACGAGAGAGCCAAGTGGCATCTGCGGGAACACATCAGGCAGTATGTTGAAGACAAGTGCCGAATCCGTGTTGTCGGAAAGTATGGCGAGAGGATTGTCCTTGAGCGCAAATACGGCGGGGATAATGGCGCATCCCGCGATTATCGCGAAGAGCAGGTCGAAGAAGGCTATCTGTCCCGCCGTCTTGGCGAGATTGTCGTGAGGACGTATGTATGAACCGTAGGTCATAAGTACTCCCGAACCTAAGGACAGGGAGAAAAAGGCCTGTCCGAGGGCTGCGAGACAGGTTTTTCCGTCTATCTTGGAGAAGTCGGGGCGGAAGAGGAAGGCAATGCCGTCGGCGGCCGAATACTCCGCTCCCGGACGCACAGGGAGAGTGAGGGCGCGTATGGCGATGAGTATCACTATGATAAAGAGCAGAGGCATCATCACCTTGCTGAATCTCTCTATGCCCTTCTGTACCCCGAACACCACTATGAGTCCGGTGGCGAGGAGGAAGACAGCTGTCCATACCACAGGCGACCAGTTGCCGGAAGGCGGATTCATCCCCAGAGAGCGGGTGAAGAACTCCATTGTGACACCTCCGATGACACAATAGTACGAAAGCACGAGTATGGGTATTATTATGAACAGCTTTCCCGTCCAGTCCCAGGCCCGGCGTCCCGGAGCAAGTGCGCGCAGGGACGTAGGGGCATTGCTGCGGCTCCTCCTGCCTATCATCAGTTCAGCTATCATGCACGGAAAGCAGATCAGCGCCACGAAGACAAGATAGAGTATGATGAAAGCGGCGCCTCCGTTGGTGCCCGCCATATATGGGAAACGCCAGATATTTCCCAGACCCACCGCCGAGCCGGCTATCACTACAAGGGCTCCGAAGCGGCTTCCGAAACTGTCTCTCTGCATCCTTCTGTCAAGTTACGTTCATAAGTGACGAAACGGAAAGAATATCCGCTCTCCGGGTCCGTCTTCCACTGCGAGGTTGACACCGCCTTCCAAAGTCCGGCATCGATGTCCGGAAAGAAGGTGTCTGCATCGGGGATATCCACCTTCACTTCCGTTACATACATACGGTCCACCGTATCCATTGCTTCGGCATACACGCGTCCGCCTCCGGTGACAAAGCACTTCCGCGCCCCGCTTTCCTCCGCAAGGGTATATGCTGCCTCAAGACTGCCGACCACAGCCACCCCTTCCGGAACTGCGGGGTTCCCGGAGGATATCACGATGTTCAACCTTCCGGGGAGAGCCCTTCCGATGGACTCGAAGGTACGGCGGCCCATTATGACGGGACAGCCCATAGTCGTGGCCTTGAAGAAACGCAGGTCCTCACTGATATGCCACAACAACCTGTTGTCCCGTCCTATCGCGGCGTTCGCTGCCTTCGCCACGATAAGACATTTTTCCATATTCCCTATCATACCGCAACCGGGGCCTTGATTGCAGGATGGGGATCATAGCCTTCGAGCCTGAAATCCTCATACTTGAAGTCGAAGACGCTGCGTACCTCTGGATTGAGTACCATACGCGGAAGTGGACGAGGCTCTCTGCTGAGCTGGAGGTCGGCCTGCTCCGTGTGGTTGAGGTAGAGGTGGAGGTCTCCGAAAGTATGGACGAACTCACCCGGCTCGAGACCGCATTCCTGGGCCAGCATCATGGTCAAAAGGGCATAGGACGCGATATTGAACGGCACTCCTAAGAAGATGTCGGCGGAGCGCTGGTAGAGCTGGCAGGAGAGTTTGCCCTCCGCAACATAGAATTGGAAGAGGCAGTGGCACGGAGGAAGGGCCATCCTGTCGACCTCGCCCGGGTTCCATGCGCATACGAGCATGCGGCGGGAATCCGGATGGTTCCTGATGAGGTCTATGAGATCGGATATCTGGTCCACGCAACGGCCGTCCGTGGTTTCCCAGGAGCGCCACTGCTTTCCGTAAACGCTTCCGAGGTTTCCGTTCTCATCCGCCCATTCGTCCCAGATATGCACTCCGTTATCGACAAGATACTTTATGTTGGTGTCACCCTTGAGGAACCATAGCAGTTCGTGGATTATACCCTTGAGGAACACCTTCTTCGTCGTCAGAAGGGGAAATCCCTCGCCGAGGTCGAAGCGTATCTGACGCCCGAATACGGAACGCGTGCCCACTCCCGTGCGGTCGGATTTGATGACTCCGTTCTCGCGAACATCTCTCAAAAGGTCCAGATACTGTCTCATTTCGTCGAAAATGCAAAGATTATCGCTTCCTCGAAGGTCTCTCCCGGACGGAGAACGGTCGAAGGATACTCAGGCTTGTTCGGGGAGTCCGGAAGGTGCTGGCACTCTATGGCCACGCCCTCATAATCTCCGTAGGCCCTTCCGCTCTTGCCCTTTGGACAACCGCTGAGCCAGTTTCCCGTATAGACCTGAACCGCCGGCTGGGTTGTGAGAATCTCGAGGGATATGCCGGACTCGGGGCTGTAAAGCACTGCGGCGGACTGGATCTGGCCAGGCTCGTAGCCGTCGATGAGCCAGCAGTGGTCATATCCCTTGCCTATCTTCAGAGCCTCGAAATCCGCCTTGATGTCACGTCCTATCGGTTTAGGATTGATGAAGTCCATAGGAGTCCCAGCCACGCTTTCGCTCTCTCCGAGGGGAACCTGAGCGGTGGAAGTAGGCAGATATTCCGAACAGTTGAGGGTTAGTTCGTGGTCCAGTATGTCACCGTTGCCCTCTCCCTTGAGGTTGAAATAGGTGTGGTTGGTGAGGTTCACCACCGTAGGGGCGTTGCACGCCGCGGTAATTGTGAGCCTGAGTTCGTTCTCTTCGGACCATTCGTATCTGGCAACGGTCTTCAGCGCTCCAGGATAGCCCATCTCTCCGTCCGCGGAATAATAGAGGAACTCGACAGCATCCCCTTCCGCGCGGCTTTCCCAAACCTGGTTCTGGAAGCCCTCCGGGCCGCCGTGGAGAGAAGCAGTGCCTGCATTCAGCGGAAGCTGGTACTCCACGCCGTCAAGGGTGAACCTTCCGCCTCCTATACGGTTTGCGAAACGTCCCGGAATCTTGCCGGAGCAAGGTCCGTCACCGAAATAATCCTCAGCCTTGGGATATCCCAGAGCCACATCCCTGAGGTTTCCGTCCCTGTCCGGCACCACGATGGCCACCACTCCGGCTCCAACGCTGCACAACTGGACGAATGCGCCCTTGGAGTTCCTGATTGTATAGAGAAAAATCTCCTTTCCTGATGGGGACGTACCCCAGAGTTCCCTGGTTATTTCCATAATGCTTCAGTGTATTTTGTCTATGATTATTTATCTGAGATTCTCGAGATATGCAATGACCCGGTTTTCCGGTGCATCCTTGAGCAGCACCCTCTTGTCCGCATCGAGCACATAGAGCGACGGAATGGCCCTGACGTTGTAGAGCAGGTCCGTGCGTATGACGAGGTCGGGGTCGTAGCCGTTGTACCAGTTGTCCGGATACTCGGACATATAGCCGTACCAGGCTTCGACGTCCTCGTCTATATATATGTTCACTACGGCGAGTTCACCCCCGTCTATCATTTCTCCTATGTACGGGTTCGCCCCGAGCTTTTCCATTATCTCCTTGCAGGCGGTACAGCCTGGATTACTGAAGAAAAGGAGTATGTGGTCGGCGTTTATGTCATAGAGACGGTGCATGACCCCGTCCCTGTCGCTCCAGCGGAAATCGGCGGCCGGCGTGCCCCTGCGGTTGAGAAGGCAGGTACGGGCCTCGTAGGCATAAGAGTCCCTGAGTTCCGGCGGGGTGAGAGGATCCGCTGCAAGGGCTGCAGCCAGGGGCTGCCAGAAATCTTCATTGCGTAGCGGGGAGTTAGGGTCATAGAGATACCTCTTTGCCACGTCCATGAACCTGTCGAAATCCCGGGCCCCGAAACAGTCCCTCAGGCGCGCATACAGGGACCTGAGCTTGGCGACTGCCATGGCATCCGGCACAGAGTCCAGCCAGAAGCTGTAGTTCGCGAAAGTCTGTTCAATTTCAGGCAACGGGACTCCCGCAAGGTGGAGGGAATCGCTGAGCCAGAGCCCGGAGGTGTCCGCGAGAAAATCCCAGCAATGGTCCAGCATATATTCCACGGCGTCCTGACCCTCGAGCATGGCGGGAGGGGTCAGTTCCTTGCAATGTCTGGTCACAGAAACGCCAACAGCCTCCGTCCCGTCGGACTGGGGCTGTCTGTTTCCGCAGGCGGCAAGACCCAGGGAAAGCAGGACTGCCGCGATATGTCTGTAGCGGCGCATTGTCAATGTTTCTTCAAGCCAAGTTTCGCCTCGGAGATGTTGATGATGAAGTCTCCTATCTTCTCGAGCTCTGCCACCAGGTCGATGTAGTATACGCCCGAGGTATAGTCGTAGTCGGCATTCTCTATATTGTTGATATGCTCTTCGCGGAGCATGTTCCTGCACTCGTTGATGTTGCACTCCGCATCCACGGCATTGCTGATGTCGGTCAGATGAGGATTCTTCACGTTCTCGACCATCACCTGATATGCGACCTCGACAACGTCGAGCATGTGGTTGAGGTTCTTGAGCATATCCTCGCTGAATGACTTCTTGTGCACGAACTTCCTCTTGAGCAGACGGCCTATCGCCTCGCCGGAGTCGCCGAGACTCTCCATCTCGCCTATGACCTTGTACATGGTCTTTATCCTCTCCGCGGAAGCGTCGGAGACATCAGCTTTATTTATCTCGTTGAGGTATGAGGCAATCTCGAACTCTATCCTGTCGGTAATGCCTTCGTACTTGATGAGCTTCTCGTTGATGGCGTCGTACTTGTCCGGGTCGCTCTCGTTCACGGCGTCACGTATGTAACTGTAACCGTTGTAGCATATCTCCGCAAAGTGCTGGATTTCCTGCTGAGCCTCGTTGAGGGAAAGCTCCGGCAGGGCCACCGGGCCGCTATGTATGTACTTGAGCCTGAACACCTCGTCCTCGCCTTTCGGGGATGGAACCATCCAGCATACCACCTTCTCGATGACAGGGATGCACCAGATAAGTATGAAGGTGTTGATGAGGTTGAACAGGGTGTGGAGGGTTGCGACGCAGTAAGGGAGGGTCGCCGCGAGCTCTTCCTGATTTCCTTCGAAATCAGTGGTCATAGGGTTGGCGAAACCGAGGGCCTCGACTATCATTCCTATGAGCCTGAGGAAAGGCTTGAACAGACAGAGCACCCATACCACTCCGAAGACGTTGAAGAGCATATGCGCCCTCGCCGTCCTCTTCGCCGAGACGTTGGCCACGGAGGCCGCGATATTGGAGGTTATGGTCGTTCCTATGTTCTCGCCGAGCACCATGGCCGCAGCGATTTCGAACGGGATGACACCTACGGACACGAGGAGCATGGTTAGGGACATTGTCGCCGCCGAAGACTGGAGCATGAGGGTCATGCAGGCTCCTATGAGCATGAAGAGCAGGGTCGAGCCGAAGCCGAAGCCCGTGAGAGGGGCGAGGAAAGACTGGACGGACGGCTGCGAGAGCAGAGGGTAGGCTGTGTCCTTGAGGGTGGAAAGGCCGAGGAAAAGGAAGCCGAAGCCCATCAGAAACTCACCGAAATTCTTGTATTTGGTCCTCTTGAGGGAGAGGAACACGAAGGCAAAGAACATAAGGGGGATGGCCACCGCACCGAGGCTGAAAGACCCGTCGAAGGACAGGGCGAAGAGCCAGGCTGTCACCGTGGTGCCTATGTTTGCTCCCATTATCACTCCTATCGCATTCGCAAGCGCGAGAAGTCCTGCGTTCACGAAGCTCACGAGCATCAGGGTGGTTGCCGTAGAGGATTGTACGAGGGCCGTGATGACTATTCCCGTGAGCACACATTTGAAGCGGTTGGATGTCATCGATGCCAGGAAAGAGCGCATTGAATCTCCCGCCATCTTCTGGAGTCCTCCGCTCATCAGGGACATTCCGTAGAGGAACATGCCGAGACATCCGAGCATTTTGAGGACAGCGTAGACTGTTTCCATTTAGTTGTCTGTTAGTGAAATTTGGGCAAAATTATTAAAAAAAAGTTACTTTTGCGGGCATATAAGGGGGAATATGAAGAGAAATAACGGACTGATTCCGAAACTTGTCTGCGCCCTGTCGCTGAGCCTTGCTGCGGCCCTTCCTGCGGCGGCCCAGTTCTACCACGCAGGGGACGACCCGGGACGGACACGCTGGATGAGCACTGACACTCCCGATTTCCGCATCATCTACCCCGTAGGCATGGATTCCCTCGCCCGTGAGTACGGGAAGGCGCTCGAGAAATGGCGCATTCCGGTCGGACAGAGCATTCACTATCTTCCGGGTCAATATACCCGCGGCCCCGTTCCAGTAATTCTCCATCCTTTCAACTCCTACTCCAACGGTTCCGTAGCCTGGGCTCCGAGAAGGATGGACCTGTATACGGTTCCGAGCGTCTATTCCCCCGAGCCCATGAGCTGGATGACAATGCTCGCCATCCACGAATCCCGCCACGTTGCCCAGATGCAGTTCGGGCTCAGCTACGCCCTGCGGCCCTTCGGCTGGTTCTTCGGGGAAATGATATGCGGAGGAGCAAGCGGCCTATACGGGCACAACAGCTTCCTCGAGGGGGACGCCGTATGCGCGGAGACAGCCCTCACTCCGTCAGGACGCGGGCGCAGCGCCGATTTCCTCAACTACTACCGCATAGCTTTCGACTGCGGGGACACGAGAAGCCTTTACAAGTGGAGCCACGATTCCCAGACGCGCTTCGTGCCGGACAAATATGCGCTCGGATATCTTCTTACCGGAGGCATACGCTGTTTCTACGATGTACCCGACTATACGGGTCAGTTCTATGAACATGCGGCGAGGAGGCCCTACGACTTCAAATACAGCACGGTAACCCGCAAACTCTGCGGCACGAACCTCAACGGAGCATTCGAACACATACGGGACACCATCACCGTAATCTGGCGCGCCGAAATGGAAGCCCGCCGGCCATATACCCCGATGAAGCAGGTCACCCCGACAAAACGGGGATACGAGCAGTATTCCGCTCTCGCCGTCGAGGGTGACCGCATACTCGCAAGGAGAAAGAGCCTCTACCGCACGACCGATCTCGTGAGCATAGGGCCGGACGGAAAGGTGAGGCATATCAGAAATGCAGCCTCATATACCGGGCCCATATCAGTGTCTGCCGACAGCACCGGAAGCAGGATATACTGGAGCGAGACCTTGAGCAGCGGGAGATGGAGCCTCTCCAACACCTCGGCAATACGCTGGTCCAAAGGCTCCCACCGCCGCGACAGGACCCTTGTGAAGCGGGAAAGACTCTACAATCCCGTTCCATCTCCATCAGGCAGGACCATAGCCGCGGTGGATTATTGCGACAGCGGGTATTTCAGCGTCCGTCTCCTCGACAGGGAAGGGCGCACAATGGACAGGATGAGGGCCCCTTCCGGACTCCAGCTTTCCGAACTCGTGTGGACTTCGGAGGATAGTCTGATTGTCCTGGGCATTGACGACAGGGGCTGCGGACTGTACCGCGTCCCGTTAGAGGGCTGCGGACTGTACCGCGTCGCGTCAGAGGGCGGGGACGGATGGACCCCGATACTCGGCCCTGTGGCAGCAAGCATAAGGAGCCTCTCCGTCGACGGTAAGGGCCGCGTCATATTCACCAGCGACCGCAGCGGCGTCAACGAAATGTACAGCATCTCCCCGGACGGGAGCTCCGTAAGGCAGGAGACCAGCACCCGTTACGGCGCATCTGATTTCCGCTACGACCCTTCCGGCGAATGGGTCTACTGCATAGCCCAGCGCCTCGAAGGGGATTTCGTGTTCAGGGCTGCCGCCGACTCGCTTCTGGGACGGGAGGTCGATTTCTCCGTTCTCCACAGCTATACCATAGCCGACAAACTCTCCGAGCAGGAGAAAGCCTACGGATGCACTCCTACGGCTCCCGACAGCGTCAGCTTCTCTGAACCGAAGCGCTACAGAAAGATTGCCCATCTGTTCAATGTCCATTCCTGGGCCCCGTTCTATTTCAATGCCGACAACATCATGGACATGAGCTATGACCGCTACTACGAACTCGCTTCCCTGGGAGCTGCGGCCCTTGTGCAGAACCGGCTCGGCACCTTCACGGGAGGATTCGGTTGGTCCGTGCACAAGGATCCCGACGAGAAGAGCCTGTGGCGGCATAGCGCCCACGCCCATTTCAAATATACCGGATGGCTCCCTGTGATTGAGGCCAAGCTGGATTTCAACGACAGGCGGGCGAGAGATTACGGCCCTCTGAAGCTCAACACGGAAATTTGCCGCAAAGGGAACAAGATATACACCGCGAAATGGGCTGCGCTTCCTGGATACAGGTCCGAGCGGCCTTATGTACACGGGCATGTCGCCGTCTCCATTCCCCTGTCCTGGACTGCAGGAGGCATTCACTACGGCCTCACCCCGGCCCTTTCCTTCGACATAAGCAACGACCGCTATGACACAGGCGTGGCATCCTGGACGTCGAATGTTTCGGAACTGGGGAAAACAGGCGTGTTCCGCAGTTTCGAGTACATCAGGGGACGCAGCTTCCCGAGTATGTATTCCACTGCCTCGGTGAGGGGTTACGCAATGCTCTCCACTGCTCCTTCAGCCATCTATCCGCGGTTCGGGATAGGCGCTGAAATAGGCTGCGTGAAACATTACGGACTGAAGGTAGAGCCTCCTGTGGACAAGGTCTTCCGTCTTCCGGTCATATACGCATACGCCTACGGCTACCTTCCCGGCATACTGCCTGAACAGGGCCTGCGTCTTACCGCGCGGGGACAGAAGGCGCTCGGAAACATGGGGCTCTTCAACTCGGGAGCCATCTCCACCACTCCGAGAGGCATGAGACGGAGCGGAGTGCCCCAGGTTCTCGCAGGACAGAGCTGGTCTGCATCCTTTACCGCAGACTACGCCGTTCCCATCACTCTCGGCGATCTCAGCATAGGAAAAGGCTTCCTGGATTTCAGGAGGCTGGTTCTGACCCCGCACTTCGACGGCAGTTTCAGCCCTCTGGGCATGCTCCTGAGTACCGGGGCATCGCTGACCGTGGACTTCAGCGGAATACTCTGGCACACCCTCTATCTCAGCGCGGGAGCCACCGTCTCCTACAACGGCGGCTCTGCATATCAGGGCATAGAAAAGGCCGGCACCCCTATTGGAAGAGTATTTGCCGGCCCGCTCTTCAGTTTCAATTTCTGAGAATTCAGCACCTCACTTCCTGCGGTCGATATAGACCCAGAGCAGGTACATCAGGGCTCCCCAGACAAGAAAGAGTATGATTGCGAGCCATAAGGGGAGTCCGGAATCGTAGGCATCGTCACGGACATATTTCTGGAACTCCGGGATGTCGGCATAATAGTAGGAGCCGGCCCCGAAGTCGAGGCTGTCCACAAGGCCCAGGCCGTTTATCATGATGTAAACGGCTAAAAGCAAAGTGACCACCGCAAGAGTAACGGTGGCCACCTTGAAGAGTATCCTGAGCCCCTTTTTCATTCTGCGACGCCCGGTTTAGCTGAGTACAGGAATAGGGAAAATCTTTCCGGAGAGGAGGAACCAGACGGCAAAGAGAGTGAGAAGGATGTTGAACACCTGGCCCACTACATAGAGCCAGAGCACCTTTCCGCCCTGCATCGATTTCCATATCTCCTTGAAGTTGGTGTCAAGTCCAATGCTCGTGAAGGCGAGCACGAAAGCCCAGTTCTTGTACTGGTCAAGCACCTTGTTGATGGCGGAAACCTCGCCCTGTCCGAAGAGAGGCAGAACGATGAATGAGGCAACGAGAGAAGCCACGAAGAAACCGATGATGAACTTCGGGAAACGGGTCCAGATCTCGCCCGGTCCAACCCTTGTATTGCCGGTCTTGTCAACCTTG
Organism: Bacteroidales bacterium; assembly: GCA_016293535.1. GTDB lineage: Bacteria > Bacteroidota > Bacteroidia > Bacteroidales > UBA932 > Cryptobacteroides. Next base: position 39,399 of record JAEDEB010000009.1, read on the forward strand.
GTTGCAAAGAACAGGGCCACGAAGAAGGCGATGAAGCCTATGAGAATGTTCTGAATGGACTTCACGAGCACAGCCGCCGTCTGGGCCTCCTCTCCGAGCGCGGTGCCTGCAACGACAACGGCTCCGGTACTGTCCACGGTTCCGCCTATGAGGGCGCCGCCCATCAGCGGACTCATTCCCACCCATTTGATGATCATAGGTTCGAACACCATCATCAGCACGGTGAATATGATCGAGATGGAGATGGCCATTCCCAGATCCTGCTTCTTGCAATTTGCTGCCGCACCTGTTGCAATGGCTGCCGAAGTACCGCATACGCTGGTCGCGGAGGCCATTGTGATGACGAGAGGCTTGTTGTCTATCTTGAGAACCCTGGTGCCGAACCACCACATGAAGATGATGACTATAGGGGTCACGATCCACGCGATGCCGAGCCCGTAGAGACCGAACTTTGCGATATTGCTGAAAAGCACGGAGAATCCCATTATCACGAGTCCTGTCTTCACGTAGAACTCAGTCTTGATTGCAGGCTTGAGCCACTGCGGAACTCCTACTGTGTTGGAAACGAGGAGACCTACGATAAGAGCCCAGAATGCCCACTCGAGATAGCGGTTGAGAGTATACTCTGCACTGATGAGGCGTACGACCAGGGCCAGTACGAAGAGACCGATGAAGGCCGGGATGTATTTCTTGAGAGATCCGCCCTGCAACTTCACTCCTGCTGAAAAAAGTACACCGAGGACAAGGACTGTCACCGCAAGACGAATCCAGAACTTGGCGCTTGCAAGTTGGGCTCCGAGAGGCACGACCTTGGCTGCCGCCTCTTCCGAGAGAGTTTCACCCAGTGTCCAGGTGCTGAATTTGAGAGCTGCGAAATCGAATGACTGGGTCAGGACGGCAACGGCTCCGATGATGATGATTATGAAGCCCAGCCAGCAGGCCATCCAGTCTTCCGAAACTAATTTCTTTTTAAAATTGCTCATGGCGTTTGGTTTTAGTATTGAACTTGGAAATCTTCCAAAAAAATGTTTCAGACTCCTTGTATCCGAGCGAAGATAGTAAATAATTTTTTAATCGTACCTTTGCCGCATGTCCATCATATCATCGACCACGGTTTCATGTTCCAGCTGCGCCGCAAACGGAGAACTGAAAGTCTACCGCAGCATCAATGTGTCCGAAGACCCGTCATTGAAAGAAAAAGTGCTTGACGGTTCCCTTTTCGTATGGTCCTGCCCATCCTGCGGCCGGATGAACCTCACAAAGTACGAGACTCTCTACCACGACCCTGAAAAGAAGCTTATGGTATGGCTGATACCAGAGGGCGAACTGGATGAGAGCCAGTCTGTTGCCATTCGAAAACACGCTGAGGCAATGGGCGGATACGAACTCAGGCGCGTGGACTCCGTGGGCGACCTCATAGAGAAGATTCTGCTGCGGGACGCCGGGCTTGAGGACACGGTCGTCGAACTCTGCAAATATGTCACGCGCGCGGAAATGGCGACGAACGCTCAGAAGCAGGGCGACGCTTCCTCGGATTTTGCGAACCTTCCCATACATTTCCATGCACTCGGAGAACAGGACGGGGAAAAATTCCTGACTCTCAGCTTTCCGTACGAAGGGAAGATGGCGGGCTGCAACATAGGCTTCAATGTCTATGAGGACTGCCAGCGCATATTGCAGCGAAACCCTTCCATCAAGACTGAGGAAGGGTTCGCAAAAGTGGACGCCGGATGGCTGTCCGAATATCTGTAATTTATTGAAGCTTGCGCGCTCCGTCGCTGATGACCACGTCGTAAATCTTAGGCGCGTGTCCGAACTTCTCCGTGAACTGTGACACTGCCGCATCCACGAAAGGCTGATAGAGCTCGTCCTTTACGAGGTTGATGGTACAACCGCCGAAGCCTCCGCCCATTACGCGGGAGCCGGTCACATCCATCTTGCGGGCGAGACGGTTGAGGAAATCGAGTTCTTCGCAGGAAACCTCGTAGAGTCTGCTGAGACCGAAATGGGTCTGGTACATGAGTTCGCCCACGGTCTCGTAGTCGCCCCTTTCGAGCGCATCGCATACGTCGAGCACCCTCTGCACCTCACCTATGACATACTCCGCACGAAGGAAATCTTCCTGTGGTATCTCTGAGCGCACCTCTTCGAGCCAAAGCCTCTTTGCATCGCTGAGGAACTCCACGTCAGGGTGGTTCTTCCTGATGGCGGCAGCTGCATTCTCACAGGACTGACGACGCTTGTTGTACGCCGAAGAAGCGAGTTCGTGCTTTACGCAGGAATCCACGAGCACAAGGCGATAGCCCTCGGGATTGAATGGGAAGTACTTGTATTCCAGGGTCTTGCAATTCAGTCTTATAAGGCTGCCCTTCTTTCCGAAGCAGGATGCGAACTGGTCCATTATGCCGCACTTCACTCCGCAGTAGTTGTGCTCGGTAGCCTGGCCTATCTTGGCGAGTTCGAACCTGTCTATTCCATTGCCGTTGAGGTCGTTGATGGCAAATGCGAAGGTGCTTTCGAGAGCCGCCGAAGAGCTCAGGCCCGCTCCGAGAGGGACATCGCCTGCAAACACCGCGTTGAAGCCGGCCACCTTTCCACCTCTCTTGATGGTCTCACGGCACACTCCGAAAATGTAACGCGCCCAGCTCTGGGACGGGGCATTCTCCTCATTGAGTCCGAACTCAACGTATTCGTCGATATCGATGGAAAAGACACAGACCTTGTCACTGCCGTTGAGAGCAAGCTCTGCAAGAATCCCCTTGTCAATGGCGCCCGGGAACACATAACCGCCGTTGTAGTCGGTATGTTCACCAATGAGGTTGATTCGTCCTGCCGAGGCGTAGAACTGCCCTTCGCCGCCGAAAAGGGTCTTGAATTTCTCTGAAATTACCGTTTTCATATTTGTGTTATTAGTTTTTTCGTGACATTATTCTCACAAATATAGTAATCTTCGAATAAAACCCGCATCATCCCTCGCATAACTTTCCGTCCATATCCACGCCCGTCAGAAAGGCAACGAGAGCTCGAGCCTTATTGGCAGATGGTCTGAAATCCCGCCCGTGTATCGCGGCCCCGAATAGGTACGCAGAGGTTTGTATCCCGAATGGGCCGGATCCCTGACCATAAGGAAGGACGGAACGGGAACCGTCATTTCCGTATATGGGTCCATATCCGCAGAAACCAGGAACATGTCTATGAGTTCCCATCGGCCGTCGTAGCGTATGGTTCCCCGCCCCTTCAGCGACTCCCCGCGCGCCTTGTTGATCAGCACTCCGTCCGCGAGGGAGAAGGTCGCAGCGTCCGGCGTGTCGTTGAAATCGCCCATCGCCACCACGGGTCCATGCACCCGTCCGCACAGCTCCACAAGCCTTTTCATCGCCGCCTCGCGCCTTCGCGAAGAGCCCCCGCCGCCGTACTTCGACGGATGGTGGTTCACGAAAACGGTCAGGGTATCGCCTCCCCGGCAAAGGAACACGGCCTCAAGTATGTCCCTCGTCGGTCCCGCATCGACGCGGTGAGCTTCGCTGCGCAGCAGGGTCAGCCGACGCCTGTCGTAAATCAGCGCGACGTCTATCCCCCTGGGGTCGGGAGAATCGTAATGTACATATCCGGGTTCATAGGCCTTCAGGGCCTCTGCGTGCGCTATCTGCCGGACTACGGACAGGTTCTCCACCTCCGCAAAGCCCGCAATTGCCGGAAGCCCGTCTGAAAGGTATAGCAGCGTCTTGGCCACGGCCTCCGCCTTCGCGCGGAAGCGTCGCCATGTCCAGTGCCGCGCACCTTGCGGCGTGAATTCCGCATCGGAGGCCCCGTTGCCCCCGTCAGTGCAATCGAAAAAATTCTCAAGATTCCAGAACAGTATGACCATACTGTCCTCTGCCCCCGTTACCTGCCGCCGCTGCATCTCCTCCAGATCCTGCAACTCCTGCCGCGTCCGATGCGGCGCCGCCAGACACAGCGCCAGCGCAATGATCAACCCTGCATTCATATCCCTTCACTCAAATTTCGCAAGTTTCGGCTTCGCATTTTACATTCGGCGAAGACCCGACTTCGCATGTCGGCGAAAGATATAAAGAATTTGTTTGAAGATTGCTAACTTTGCGCTCCGCGTAGGGAATCTTCAATAACAACCTGCATCATCTTAATACTGAACCAGACGAAATGGCACTGAAATGCGGAATCGTGGGACTGCCGAACGTGGGCAAATCCACTCTCTTCAACTGTATAAGCTCGGGCAAGGCCCAGAGCGCCAACTTCCCCTTCTGTACGATTGAACCGAACATAGGCTCCACCATGGTCCCAGACAAGAGGCTCGACGTGCTCACGGAAATCTGCAAACCCCAGCGCAGCATCCCTGCGACAGTCGAAATCGTCGACATCGCGGGACTGGTCAAGGGAGCGAGCCGCGGTGAAGGCCTTGGAAACCAGTTCCTTGCCAACATCCGAGAATGTGACGCAATACTCCACGTGCTCCGCTGCTTCGACGACGGGAACATCATCCATGTGGACGGCAGCGTGGACCCGGTCAGGGACAAGGAGGTCATTGACCTGGAACTCCAGCTCAAGGATCTTGAAACCGTGGAAAACCGGCTCGCAAAGGTCCAGAAGCAGGCTCAGGTGGGTGCGGACAAGAACGCCAGGAAGCTCTGCGAGCTTCTGCTGCGCTACAAGGATGCGCTCGACAAGGGCAAATGCTGCAGGACTGTGGTGCCTGAAAACGCCGAAGAGGAGCAGATGGCCCGTGAACTTTTTCTGCTGACCAACAAGCCGGTTATGTACGTCTGCAACGTGGACGAAGCCTCCGCCAAGAACGGAAACGCCTATGTTGATGCAGTGCGCGAGGCTGTCAGGGAAGAGAATGCAGAGATCCTCGTCATCGCCGCCAAGACCGAATCGGACATAGCGGAATTCGAGGACTACGAAGAGAAGCAGATGTTCCTTGAAGAGATGGGGCTGGAAGAGCCCGGCGTCGTCCGTCTGATACAGAGCGCATACAATCTGCTCGGCCTGCAGACCTTCTTCACCGCCGGAGCCGACGAATGCCGTGCCTGGACCATACGCAAGGGCGACAAGGCCCCTCGCGCAGCCGGAGTCATACACACTGACTTCGAACGCGGTTTCATCCGTGCCGAGGTCATAAAGTATGAGGATTTCGTAAGCCTCAAGTCGGAATCAGCCTGCCGCGCAGCCGGAAAGCTCGGCATCGAAGGGAAGGACTATGTCGTCCGGGACGGCGACATAATGCACTTCCTCTTCAACGTCTGATTCCATAGAATCCCTTGTCACTTTGTATATACAGGGCGGACAGGCAAAGCCTCATAACGATTCCAAGTTCCGGTATTAGGATTGGTGCCAGACAGAAATACCACGTACGCGAACTTCGGGTGAGCCATGTCAAAGGTTCTTGTAGACGGCAACCCCATTGACTGTCGTCGATGTCCTGGAGCAATTCTGGTAAAGTTCCCGCCACTCTTCGCTGGTAGGGGTGCGCCAGGGAGTTATATAAAAAAGTCCGGTCCAGTGTTTCACTGAATCGGACGATTACTGAGTGGTCCCAAAAGAGACTATCAAGGTCATTACCCTATATTATTCTCTATCAAGTGCTTGTCTCTCTTATCAGGGAGAACGATTGACTCTCTACCGACAAATAGGCGACGATTCATAGCGAATATAGCCGATAAAGATCATCCAGACAAGGGTCCCCAGAGTTTTATCCTGATGGATAGATTCTGGGTGGTGGTCTTTCAGGAACTTGATGGTCTCCAGGATCTCATCACATATAAGTCTTGGCCTGACTACGATCAGCCTCACAAACTAAACTCTCTATATACCCATTACAAGTACTTGTAATGGCTTTTTTATATATGGGTGGTGATAGAATTGAATACGATCACCCACCTCACTGACAAGAGCAATCTATCCAAAAACTTGCAGATTTTGTGACCAGAGATAGCGCTAAATTGCTGCCATATCCCGCCCAAGCTGTCGGATAGTCCCCAAAATCTGTTCTGTGCGCTGAACAGAGGGTTTCTTGATTCCGTAGATGTAGCGGGAAAGAAGGCTCTTGTTGATGCCGATGGTGCGGGCCACCTCTGAAACATTCAGCTGGGGGAACTTGTGGAACACCTCTGCAATGGGATTGTTGGTGTCCGGCTCAGCGGTAACAAAGAAGCTGCTGATGTGGATATCTTCGTCGATGTCATCCCAGCGTATATCGTCTCCGTCAAGGCCGATTTCATAGTGGGCACGCTGTTCAGGGGTGGCTTCCAACAATAGAGGGAACGCCTCCAGCGGTCTGCTGTAGGTGTTTCCCTTGTCGGTCAGGATGTATATCCGATTATCTTCGAACCACAGTTTTACGATAGCTTCCATAACATTAGTCCTCATCAAAGTATTCATTCCAGGCCTTAATCATATCGGCCTTATACTGCTTAACGGCATCCACGGCCTTTTTAAGGTCGGCCGGCTTGATGCCGCTGTTCTCTATAACTTCGGCGGTTTCAATGTTGATTTTGGCTTTGCCATCACCATTTTTAACATGTACGTGCATAGGCAAGTGCTCATCTGAATAGAAGAAGAACCGAAGACCAAAGAGGAACAGTATTGTAGGCATAGTCATCAGTATTATTGTTACACCACAAATATAGGGATAAATTTTTATACCCCCAATACTGATAATAGTAGAAAAAACAAAATAGTTGAATCTAAGCCCTATGATAGTGTTATTTGCTTTCTATCCTTTTGCTGACAGATCCCAGATTCAGCACTATGGTACATAAAAGAGGCCGACACTTTTGTCGACCTCGATTACTGAGTGGTCCCTGTAGGGCATGATCCTACGACCCACGGATTATGAGTCCGTTGCTCTAACCAACTGAGCTAAGGGACCGGATACAGACACCAAAGTTAGCAAAAATTTTTTGATTGCAAGGCCTGGTGCCTTATGTATCTATAAAATCTGATTGCGTCAGATCTTGATCTCAACATCGACTCCCGAAGGAAGCTCGAGCTTCATGAGGGCATCTACGGTCTTCTGAGTAGACTCGTAAATGTCAAGAAGACGGCTGTAGGAGTTGAGTTCGAACTGCTCGCGGGCCTTCTTGTTGACGAAGGTGGAGCGGTTTACCGTAAATATCTTCTTGTCGGTAGGGAGCGGAATAGGTCCGTTCACGCGTGCGCCGGTAGAAGAAACGGTCTCAACAATCTTCTTTGCTGATTTGTCAACCAGCATATGGTCGAATGATTTGAGTTTGATTCTGATTTTCTGGCTCATAATCAAAAGTGTGTTACTTATTTATTATTCGTCGTCATCTGATGACTTGTAACCGCTCTTCTCGATAACCTCCTTGGCAAGGTTTGCAGGAACCTCGGCGTAGTGGTCGAAGCTCATCGTGCTGGTAGCACGGCCGGAGGAGATTGTACGAAGAATGGTCACGTAACCGAACTGCTCCGCGAGCGGAACATAGGCCTTCACGATGCGTGCTCCGACTGTGGAATCCATCGCGTTGATCTGACCGCGGCGGCGGTTGAGGTCACCTACGATATCACCCATATAATCCTCCGGAGTAACGACCTCGAGGCTCATGATAGGCTCGAGAAGGACCGGATGTGCCTTAGGGCAGGCGTGACGGAATGCCATGCGTGCGCAAATCTCGAATGAGAGCTGGTCGGAGTCCACCGGGTGGAAGGAACCGTCCTTGAGAGTAACCTTGAGGCTCGGAACTTCATAACCAGCGAGAACGCCGTTCGCCATCGCGGACTTGAATCCTTTCTCAACAGAAGGAATGAACTCCTTAGGAACGTTACCGCCCTTGACCTCATCGACAAACTGAAGACCGGAAACTCCCTCGTCAGCAGGGCCGATCTCGACGATGATGTCGGCGAACTTACCACGACCTCCGGACTGCTTCTTGAATACCTCACGATGCTGTACGGTGGTTGTGATGGCTTCCTTGTAGTTAACCTGAGGGGCACCCTGGTTGATGTCCACGCCGAACTCTCTGCGGAGACGGTCGACGATGATGTCGAGGTGAAGCTCACCCATACCGCTGATGACGGTCTGACCGGTATCAGGGTCGGACTTGACTGTAAAGGTAGGGTCCTCCTCGGAAAGCTTCGCAAGCGCGATTCCGAGTTTGTCAAGGTCCTTCTGGGTCTTAGGCTCCACTGCGAGTCCGATAACCGGATCCGGGAATTCCATGGACTCGAGGGTGATAGGCGCATTCTCGGCGCAGATGGTATCTCCAGTACGCAGGTCCTTAAATCCTACGGCAGCGCAGATGTCGCCGGCCTCGACGAATTCGATAGGGTTCTGCTTGTTGGAGTGCATCTGGTAGAGACGTGCCACACGCTCCTTCTTGCCCGAACGGGTATTCAATACGTATGTGCCCGCATCGAGACGTCCGGAGTATGCCCTGAGGAAGGCAAGACGACCTACGAAAGGATCGGTCGCAATCTTGAACACGAGTGCGCAGAAAGGTTCCTTGGCGTCCGGCTTACGCTCAATCTCGTCTCCGCTGGCAGGATCGGTACCCTTTACGGCACCCTTGTCCAGCGGCGATGGGAGATAACGCATCACTGCGTCGAGAAGGAACTGAACGCCCTTGTTCTTGAAGGAAGAACCGCAGCAGGCAGGAACGATGCTCATGTTGATCGTGGCTGCACGCACCGCAGCGATGATTTCCTCGTCCGTGATGGACTCAGGATCCTCGAAGAACTTCTCCATGAGGGCGTCATCACTCTCTGCCGCCGCCTCGACGAGCTTGTCCCTCCAGGACTGAGCCTCTTCGAGAAGGTTGGCAGGGATTTCCCTGATCTCATAGTTTACGAGCTCATCACTGTCGTGATAATAGATGGCCTTCATTGCTATGAGGTCTATGATACCCTCGAATTTATCTTCCGCTCCGATTGGGAGGCAGATAGGAACAGCCTTCGCTCCAAGCTTCGTATGCATCTCCTCGACGCATGCGAGGAAGTCGGCGCCTACGCGGTCCATCTTGTTGACATACGCAATCTTCGGAACGCCATACTTGTCAGCCTGACGCCATACGGTCTCAGACTGCGGCTGGACACGACCTACAGCGCAAAACGTTGCGACGGTACCGTCAAGGACACGAAGAGAACGCTCCACCTCGACAGTGAAGTCGACGTGGCCCGGAGTGTCGATGAGGTTGATCTGGTACGTGTCATTGTTGTAGTGCCAGAACGCGGTAGTGGCTGCAGAAGTGATGGTGATACCACGCTCCTGCTCCTGGACCATCCAGTCCATTGTGGCGGCTCCCTCGTGAACCTCTCCGATCTTGTGGGTCTTTCCAGTATAGAAGAGGATACGCTCGGATGTAGTTGTCTTGCCGGCATCAATGTGGGCCATGATACCGATGTTCCTGGTAAATTTAAGATCTCTTGCCATTTGTGTTCAGTCAGCGGATTAGAAACGGAAGTGTGCAAAAGCCTTGTTGGCCTCTGCCATTCTGTGCATATCCTCTTTTCTCTTGAAGGCAGCACCCTCGCAGTTGTATGCGGCGATGATTTCTGCACAGAGCTTTTCTGCCATGGAGTGGCCGGAACGCTTGCGGGCAAAAAGGATAAGGTTCTTCATCGAGAGAGAAATCTTCCTTTCCGGACGCACCTCCATAGGCACCTGGAAGTTGGCACCTCCGATACGGCGTGACTTAACCTCAACCTGAGGGGTCACGTTCTCGAGAGCCTTCCTCCAAATATCTAGAGGAGCCTGATCAGAATCCTTCATCTTCTCGCCTACCATGTCAATGGCATCGTAAAAAATTGAATACGCGATACTCTTCTT
>JAEDEB010000063.1 GCA_016293535.1 Bacteroidales bacterium
CGCTTACTTGTGGTTGATTGGTTTTCATATCGCTTGTGTTATTTCAGATTTCGGGGTTGCCGCCTTACTGCTGGCAGGCGGAGGACTGACGGAGGGTAGCCCGGGCACGTTTCCAGTTCCCGTAGCGGAGGTCCGATTCTGATATCCATATAGACAGAGTGTTCTCCGGGTCGAATGCAATCTGAAGCAGATTGACGGTGCCTTCCTCCAACGGCTCTCCGAGCATGCGTATGCCCCCGAACCCGTCGTCGCACTGCGAAAGGGTCGCAAGCATCGCCCTCTCCGCTATGGACTCGCCATTTTCGCCGGTCAATATGCAACTGTTGAAGGTTTCGAAATTCACCGACTTCACATATTTGACCATCACGGTTCCCTTCGGCCACTCGCCTTTTCCGGGGGTCACCGGGGAATCATAGCCGATCAGGGAATCAATGGCCGCAAAGAAATACAGCATCCCTTCCTTCGGGAGAAGTCCTGACGGATCCAGGGCAGAAGCCTCCTCGCAATCGATCTGGCATATGAAGGTCAGGGGATATTCGCCACCTGGCACTTCCATCATCGGATACTGCATATCTGCCTGCATATCGGGATCTCCCCACCATTTTGTGCAGCAGAAAAGTTCGCGTTCAGTCTGTTCTATGTCTATACGTATCGCCATAATCGATATCTTGAGTAATCTTCAAAAATAACCTGCATCATATTACTGAAAAAGTCCCGCAGTCGTTAAACCGCAGATGACGCACAAAGTTACGAAAAGCACTCCACAAAGAAATAGAAGCACACATGTGTCAAATACCATGATTTTTGATATCTTTGCAAATCATAGGAAAATGCGGGCGTGTTGTAATTGGTAGCCAAGCCAGACTTAGGATCTGGTGCCTCGTGCGTATGGGTTCGAGTCCCTTCGCCCGCACACAAAAAAGCTCAGTCCATGACTGGGCTTTTTTGCTGACGGCAGAGCCGTCTTAAATTAATATTCTGAAACAGGACGAACGGATTGACCATCAGACCGGTAGCTGCTTGGCCTTTTGAAAGTGTCCTCCTTGAAGTACAGATAGTACGCGAGGCTCGGATTGTTCGTAGCGAGGGACGAAGACCAATAGTTGCCGCGGGACCCGACATTTTTAAGATTGTCGCTTAACCGACAACCGGCAGCAGGAAGGAAGATCCAATTGTCCGTGTAACCGGGCTTTTTTGACTGGACCTTGTAACCGTTGACGCCATCTATGGTTGTCCAGGTCCAGGAACAGTTGTCAGTATTCATCAATTCGGACCATTCTGCATCCACAGGGATACGCCATTTCCCGCCAAGGGCGACAGAAGCGGCATCATCCTTTGACACGAGAGTCGTCTTGTTATCTACGGTACCGTAAGACTCAATCGTAACGTACTTCGTCCAACCATAGACTTCGGCCCTACCGGTGTGATAAGGGCAGTTGTCGAAACCAAGGTAAATGCCTGTGTCGGAAACATCCGTTGTTCCAGCCCACTGATAATAGCCGCCGTACTCCGTCGGCTTGGATGCACCGAGATTGCAAGAAGCCCAGAACACGGACAAACCGAGATCTACACTGCCTGATGGCGGAGCGAGTGTTGTGAAATTACCAATAACAGATGCAAGCTCAACATTATCTACCTTAGCGACGACTACATAATTGTACGAAGTGGAAGAAGATAAGGTAGAGATAGTTGTACTGTAAGAACCATCTGCACCCAAGGTCAAATTCATTCCTGTGCCATTGGATTTCAGACCCTCCAGAGTTCTCTCGGATGAACTGTAATATAACACCGCTGACTTGCTGAAACTGCCTTCCGATTGAATAGTCAAGCGACCTGAAATTGTTGAGGCATGGTACTGAATACTTGAAGCTCCAGCAGTCACGGAAGCCTGAAGGGAAGCTGTGGTGAAGGTCTTGGGCTCAGCTTTGTACAGAGTGCCGTCAAGCTTCACATAGGCGTTATATGAATATCCGCTATTTATGGAAAGAGCCTCATCACGATAGGAGAAAGCCTTGGCTGAAAGGTTGTTCGCTGTCAGAGTTTTAGCCTGGCCACCATCCGGAGTGAGCTCGAAGCCATACTCGATGCTGCTGTAATTGCAGTCTGTCAGGTCAAGCATTGCGTTGAGTGTGGCATCTTTAAGATTGACAGCGCTCGCATCGAGAGTCTGTATCATACTGCTCACAGCCAAAGTCTTGAAAGATTTGGTCTCGCCGTATTCAATTTCCTCGTTCTGGATGATATAAGTCCTGTAATAATATGTGGTTTCCGGCTCAAGCACGCCACTATCAATGGTATAATTAAAGTCTGCGTCAAAATCTTTTGCTACCAGCTGCGTCGCCGAGCCGATAAGGATACCTGACGAAGTGGAATACAGCACACCGAAACTAAGGTTGGTGGTTGTTGTTAGAGGCATAATTGCCTTTCCTGAAAGTTTGGCATTGCGACAGGAAATATGTGTCGCCTCGCCGGTAACGGTGCCCATTTTTGAAGCCACCGTCACGGCGCAACTTGCCGATTTGCCCTGGTCCACTGTCGTTGCCGTGATATTCGCCGCACCTGCCTTGATGGCCTTGACGACGCCCTCTGCAGAGACTGTAGCCACCGCCTCGTTATCGCTCGTCCAGCTTATCTCCTTGTTAGTGGCGTTGTCCGGGGCAACAGTAGCCTCCAAAGTGAACTCCTCTCCTTCCGTAAGGGAATGTGAAGTCTTGCTGAGAGCAATGCCGGTAACGCTGATGACCTTCTCCTTCACCGTAATCTCGCACATGGCATTCACACCGCTGTCCTCCGACGTTGCCGTGATATTCGCAGTTCCTACCTTGATGGCCTTGACGACGCCCACTGCGGAAACGGTAGCAACCGCCTCATTATCGCTCGTCCAGGTAACATTCTTATTTGTGGCGTTGTCCGGGGTAACAGTAGCCTCCAAAGTGAACTCCTCTCCTTCCGTAAGGGAATGTGAAGTCTTGCTGAGAAAAATACGGGTGACATTGATGACCTTCTCTTTCACCGTAATCTCGCACTTGGCACTCACACCGCTGTCCTCCGATGTTGCCGTGATGAAAGCAGTGCCGGCCGAAACTGCTTCCACTATTCCTTCGGGAGTAACTGTGGCAACTGACTCCTTGCTGCTGCTCCAACTGATTTTCTTGTTTGTGGCATTGTCCGGGGAGATTGTGGCATCAAGCGAGACCTGGTCTCCGACTGTCAATTCCAATGTGCTCTTGGAAAGAGAGATGGAACTGACACGGATTTCTTCGGGCCCCTTCTGACAGGAAAGTACTGATGAGACGGCAATGGCAACAAGTACAAGAACAGACAAGAAGCGTTTCATAATTACTAAATATCAATCGATAGTGTAGGAGCCGGCAGGAAATTCGCGCGGCTCTTCTTCGCCGGGAACCCATACGGTAGCGCTGGCACCTTCAGGGATGGTGAATCTCCATATCCAGCGTTCGCCCTCATACTCCCATGCACTCTTGACAAGACCTGCTGCAGAACGGTACTCGGCATTCACGAAACCGAGCCTTCTGTCCGGTACAGGTTTCATTATGATGTGCCTGAAACCGGGATCCGCCACATCTGCGCTGATGCCGGCAACGGTCTCCCATATCCACTCGCACACACATCCGTAGGCGTAGTGGTTGAAGCTGTTCATACCGCTCGGGCCCATACCGGAGTCGAGCATATAGCTGTTCCAGCGTTCCCAGATGGTCGTAGCCCCGTTATCCACAGAATAGAGCCAGCTAGGATTCTTTCTTTGGAAAAGAAGTTCGTATGCTATATCGGCCATGCCGTTGTCAGTAAGGGTCTGCATCAGGATGGATGTACCGAGGAAGCCTGTCTGGAGGCAGTTGTCGTGAGCCGCGAAGTTCTCACGCAGTCTTTCTATCATCGCATCCCTCCGCTCACCTTCGAGTATTCCGTTCCTGAGGGCAAAAAGGGCAGGTGTCTGCATAGTATTGAGCACCTGAGTATTGAAGAGTCCTTCTTCATTGAAGAACCTTGTGCGGATATAATTTCTCGCTTCGTCCACCATATCCTCGTACTTCCCGGCATCACGTCCGCTTGCCGCCGCCATGTCGCGCATCATACCCGCATCGATGAGCCAGTACGAAGCGCTGAGATAGTTCCAGTAATCCACCGCAGACTCAAAATCCTGACGGATCGAGCCGCTGCAGCTCTCTAAAGGCTCGCAGCTAAGCCAGTCGCCCCACTGGAAATTATCATTCTCTGCAATCAGCGCATTATGGTCATATTTGGTCTCAGCCACGTGGTCGATGTATTTCTCCATCGCATCCCAGTTCTCTTCGATGATTGCCAGATCGCCGAACTGCTTCCACACCGTCCACGGGACGATAACTCCGGCATCGGACCATCCCAGTCTCATCATGCTCCCGCTTTCGGAACCGTACTGGGCAGCAGGTGCAACGCCCGGGAAACCGCCCTTCGGGCTCTGGGTGTCACGGAGGTCACGGGTCCATTTATGGAAGAAAGGAGCCGTGTTGGCAAAGAAGGTTCCGGTCTCGGCGAAGACCTGGGTATCGGCAGTCCATCCCAGTCTCTCATTGCGCTGCGGACAGTCGGTGGTAACGGAAAGATAGTTCGACCTCTGACCCCAGAGAGTGTTGGATATAAGACGGTTGATAAGATCGTTGCCAGTGGTGATGTTCCCGGTCTCGAGTTCCTTCGTCATTGAGCTGACAGGAATAGACCTTATGGAGCGTATCCTGACCTCATCGGTGGCTGTGACGGATACGTAGCGGTAGCCGAAGAAAGTGCATCGCGGAAGGAATTTTACGTATGAACGGGAATCATCGAAGGTGTAGTTGAGATACATGCCTTCGTCAGGTATGCGAAGATTGCGGCGGTGGCAGCTGCCCTCCGGACCGTCCATACCGCGGGACCATGCCCCGTTGCCGTCGTTGAGAAGTTCGGCTGGAAGACAGCTGAGGACCGTACCTTCCGCAGCCTTGAACTCGAATTCCGGGACAGCGGAACAGTTCTGGCCGAAATCCACGACAAGCACCTCACCCGGACGTATGACCATTTCCTCGCCGCTACGATATTCCTTTGTAATCACGACCTTGCCGTATTCGTCCTCGCTCGCCCCCGTGACGCCCTGCCAGTTGTATGCAAGCACAGGATCAAGGGTCAGGTCACGGCGGAGATAGATTTCCGCGCCGCAGGTAGGAACGATTTCGCCGGCAAACTCGGTATTCTCCTCTGGTACGGAAAGTTTCTCCATGCACTCGTATCCGGAAAGTTCTCTCGCATCGTAATTCTCTCCGTCAAAGATGGCAGCGTGGGTCACTGGACCGGCAATTCCGGCAAGCCAGTGATCGAGGTCGGTGCCGTAGTATCGGGTGGTCCCATCGTCATAGATGAGCTGGAGTACGGCGCGGAATGCGCACTTCTTTCCTATCATCCCCTGCGTCCCGGCCGGCGTGACAATCTTGTCGCCCCACCAGCCCGGAGTAAGCTGAGCGGAGAAAACATTCTCTGCACCGGAAGCCCTGTCCATGGCATCGGTCACGTCATAGGTGAACGAAAGCTTGGTCTTCGCATAGTGGGTAAAACCCGGTTTGAGGATTTCCTCGCCGACGAGTTTTCCGTTGAGATAAAGTTCGAATACGCCCAGACCTGTGGTCATCCATTTGGCTGACACCACTTTTCCCTCGTTCGCCACGGTCGACACAAACCAGCTCGAGCCATCGGCAGCCCTTGAACCGTCAACGACAATTCCGTCAAATACCGGTGCATCTGCAGCCGAAATCCAGATTGACGAATCCCAGCATTCAGACTCCAGAGGATCAGTGAGAAAACCCACAGTGGAGGCTTCAGAAGCACACCCACACATAAATACGGCAAGAATGGACGCCGAGAGGAAATGGACTGGCCTTATCATGATATTAGCGATAGTGTTTTCGGCAAATATACAAATTATAGGACAGAGAAGGTATTTTGCAATGGCGTTTGCCGACACTATCATACTTTTATCGAAAATTGCTATCTTGGCGGTTTGAAGATTCTCCCCAAACTTTTTAGTAATCTTCAAAAACAACCTGCATCATCTATTGACTTAAAGGACTTGACAAATGTGTGGATTTACAGCAATTCTTGACATCGCCGACCCCGGCAGGGACTGGAGGACCAAGGCGTTGAAAATGTCAGCCAGAATCCGGCACCGCGGACCGGACTGGAGCGGAGTATACTGCGGACCGAGGTGCGTTCTCGCACACGAGAGGCTTGCCATAGTCGATCCCCTTTCGGGCGGGCAGCCACTCAGATCCCCGGACGGAAAACTTGTGCTTGCCGTCAACGGAGAAATCTACAACCATAAGGAAATACGCGAAAGACTTGCCGGGAAGTATGAATTCCAGACGGGTTCGGACTGCGAAGTAATCCTTGCCCTCTACAGGGAGAAGGGCACCGACTTCCTCGAGGACCTCAACGGCATTTTCGCATTCACCCTGTACGACATCGAAAAGGACGAATATCTCATCGCGAGGGATCCGATAGGAGTGATTCCCCTGTATATCGGCCACGATGCGGACGGCACGACCTATGCCGCGAGCGAGCTCAAGGCACTCGAAGGCTTCTGCGATGAATATGAGCCCTTCCTTCCGGGTCATCTGTACTCCAGCCGTGACAGGAAAATGGTACGGTGGTACGACAGGGACTGGTTCTCCTACGATGCCGTGAAGGACAACGGAGCCTGTGCCGCTGATCTGCGCGAGGCCCTTGCAGCGGCGGTGAAGCGCCAGCTGATGTCGGACGTGCCGTACGGAGTGCTGCTCAGCGGAGGGCTTGACTCATCCATCACCAGCGCCCTTGCCGCAAGTTTTGCCGAGAAGCGAATAGAGGACGGAAGCCGGAGCGCCGCATGGTGGCCGAGACTTCACAGTTTCGCTGTGGGACTGAAGGGGGCTCCCGACCTTTCCAAGGCGCGCGAGATGGCAGACTGGCTCGGTACCGTTCATCACGAAATCAACTATACAGTGCAGGAGGGCCTGGACGCCATAAGGGACGTCATCTACCACATCGAAACCTACGACGTGACGACGGTCAGGGCATCTACTCCGATGTACCTGCTCGCACGAGTAATCAAGAGCATGGGCATAAAGATGGTCCTCAGCGGCGAGGGCGCCGACGAAATATTCGGAGGATATCTCTATTTCCACAAAGCCCCCGACGCAAAGGCCTTCCACGAAGAGACAGTGAGGAAGATATCCAAACTCTACGAATACGACTGCCTTCGCGCCAACAAATCCCTTGCAGCCTGGGGCATAGAGGGAAGGGTACCTTTCCTGGACAAGGAATTCCTCGACGTAGCGATGAGGCTCAACCCGGCTGCAAAGATGTGTCCCGGGACCACGATGGAGAAGAAGATTCTCAGGGAAGCCTTCTCGGACATGCTTCCGGAAAGTGTCGCATGGCGTCAGAAGGAACAGTTCAGCGACGGTGTGGGATACAGCTGGATAGACAGTCTCAAGGAGATGACAGCGGCTGCGGTCAGCGACGAGCAGATGGCCCACGCCGCGGAGAGGTTCCCTATCAACCCACCTATGAACAAGGAGGAATACTATTACAGGACCATTTTCGAGGAACATTTCCCGAGTGAGAGTGCCGCACGCAGCGTACCGAGCGTGCCGAGCGTAGCCTGCTCCTCCGCGGTCGCCCTCGAATGGGACGAGGCGTTCAAAAACACCAACGATCCGAGTGGAAGAGCCGTCCGTGACGTCCATGTGGACGCCTACCGGAAATAATCCATATATTTGCGCTGTCCAAGCGATTTTTAATGATAGGAATATTCGACTCAGGCAGCGGAGGACTGTCCGTGTACAGGGAAATATGGAAACTTCTTCCACGTGAGAAATATGTCTATTTCTCCGACAACGCGAACTGTCCCTATGGAGAAAAAAGCCGCGAATTCATTGTCGGGCGCGCTGAAGCGATTACGGAACAGCTTCTGGAAAGAGGCTGCGACATCGTGACCGTAGCCTGCAACACAGCGACGGCCGCTGCAATCTCTACACTACGCGCCCGATATGACATTCCTTTCATAGGAATGGAGCCTGCCGTGAAACCGGCTGCACTGAGTACACGCAGCGGTGTCATCGGAGTCCTCGCCACCGCAGGGACTCTCAAGGCAAGCAAATACCTGGACACAAGGGACAGATACGCCGACGGAATAAAGGTGGTCGAGCATGTCGGCCAAGGCTTCGTCGAACTCGTGGAGAAAGGCATACTCGATGGGCCTGTCGCCGAGGAGACCGTACGCAGAAGTGTGGAGCCTCTTGTGGAGGCAGGAGCGGATGTCATAGTGCTCGGCTGCACCCATTACCCTTTCCTGAGTTCCCTGATAGAAAGGGTTGCCGGAAAGGGTGTCAGCATCATAGATCCGGCACCTGCAGCAGCCAGGCATCTGCTTGAAGTGATGAAGGAGAAGAGACTTGTCCGTGAAGACGGAAAGCCCGATGCCTCATCCCCGAGGGATGCAGACATCAGGCTTTTCTCCAGCGGCGACGGGGCCGCGCTCAATGGTATTTTCAGTCTTCTTTAATCTCTTCCTGAAGTTTCTTCAAATCTTCAAAGGAAACTCCGAGGGAGTCCAGCTTCGCAAGCTTCAGTGAATCGAGCTGTTCGAGATTGGCCGTATCGAGGCTTACAATCTCATTGATTTCCTCACCCTTCTCAAGCAGCTTCATATCCTTGCCCCCAAGCGTGTCGAGAGGCATCTGCTCGGCAGGAACATAGGCAAGGGAATCCTTGTATGCCTGTATCTCCTTCTGGGAATCGAACTCCGCCACAGCCTTGTCAATTCCCCTGCGGAAAATGTTGTGGATTAAATCCTTCAGGTTGGCCTTGGACTCATCCACGACCTTGGTGAAGACGGGAACCTTCTTTTCCTTTCTGTACTTGGCCTTCCCGAGATGGAACTTGAACTTGTCGAAGTCACCCGAGAGGTCTATTCCGAACTTGAAGAGCAGAGGCCACTTCATGACGGAAACGTGATATCTGAAAGTCTGGTCGAGGTTCTGCGTGCCGGAAAGGGCAAGTTTGTACCTGTCCACGTCGAGAATGAACGGGAAGACCTCGAGTCTGTTGTCCTGAATGAGACCGTTGACCTCCAGATTGTCCACATAGACCTGATTCTTATTCTTGAACATCAGGAGCCTGGTAATCTTCTTGAAGTCGCCCATATCGTCCACGAGCAGGTCGCGGCCGGAAATCCTGACCACGCCGTTCACGGTAGGAAGAATGACATTCATCTTCTCGTCCAGCGAGGTCGTAACCGCAAAACTGCAGTTGAGCAGACCGGAGAAGGACTTTATGACAGGCATCAGGCTGTCCACGGAAGGAAGAAGCTCTATTACCCTCTCCGCAGTGATATCCTCCAGATCGACAGTCACTCCCGCCTTGATGTTCTTTTTAGTCTTGGTGGAGTAGAACGCTTCACAGAAGATATTGCCCATATTGGACATCGCTATGACGTTGGTAAGCTGGAGACAGCGCTCCTTCATCACGGCCTCGGCCTGAACCCAGTCGAAGACAAGGGTCGAATATTCGATGTTGTTGGCATCGATAAAGAGTTCCGCATTGACATTCGCGGGCACGATTATCAGCGAGGACAGAGCCGCCGAATCAGGCAGCTCGGCAGAGGCCACAGCGCCCTCATACTCCTCGTCAGAAAGATTCGAAGCCATACTGAGTTCAGCCTCGTTAACCTTCTGCCCGGCATCCAGGGCTGCAAGAAGCTCATTGGCATTGATATGGTCGGAGCTTACGCGCAGGTCCAGACCGAGTACGCCCCGTCCCCGGAGCACACGCTTCAGATTGGTCACCCCTCCGCTGAGGCTGATGTCGGACTCGCCGCTGCGCAGGATCATGCTGCGTACGGAAAGCCTGTCGTTGGTGACATTTATCCTGGCGTTGCTCAGGCGGTTGCGAAGAGGAAAATAAGGCGTGGCAAGAGCTCCGGAAGCAAGAGTCAGGGTTCCGTCCAGATCCCATTCATTGAAATACTTTGCAAGAGCCCCGCTAAGAGCCAGGTTGATGTCACCCTTTTTGAAATCATCCTCCTGCATCCATTCCGGAAGTTCCACGACTCTCTCCGCACGTTTTTTCCGGAACGCATATCTGACAACGGAATCCCTCGGCACGTCTGGATATACCTTCGAAAGCGAATCCCTCAGAGCAGCCATTCTGGCCTTCTTCTCATAAGTATTCATCGCGGCGGTAATGTCCAGGCCCAAACCCCTGACAAACACACGATTAACTCCGCTGCGCAGGGCCACTCGCGCATTGTTGCTGGAAAGGTGGAGCACAGGTATGTTCCCGTTTCCGTTCTTCGGTCTGACCGTGAAGAACTCCTTTCCCCCGCGAAGGGCAACCATGGACGAATCCACGTCGCGCAGACTTATGGACCCGATGTCCAGATACCCGGCGAAAGGCTTCACGTTGTTCAGGGACAGTTCCATGTCGTCGAGTATGTCCGCAGAGTTCTGCGCGCCTGCAAAGAGCCGTCCGGCCCTCGCGTACATCCCCTTGTATTCCGCGTCCAGAGTATCCACGGCCGCCGAGAGCATCAGAACCCTCGCATCCGGGTCCATACTGTCGTCGTACCTGTTCGCCGACGAGCCGAGTTCGACGCGCACACCGCGCAGGAATGCCGAAAGCGTATCCGACGGGATGGTGACACCCAGGGTGTCGCAAATCAGACGTCCTGTTATGTCGGCATCGCCTATCCTGTTCATATTCAGCTGAGAAAGCCTTGCCTTCGCATCGAGGGAGGCATCGAGATTTCCGTCCGCCAATATCTCCAGGGACTCCGGAAGTATGCCCATGGCCTTCGCAATGTCAGCTGAAAGCCTGGCTCCCAGACGTATGTCGGGGTCCTCGCCTACCAGGTCCCTGACACATCCCGATGCCCCAAAATCCAGACCGTCGGTCTTCACGCTCAGGGTATCCAGGAACAGGTCAAGATCTTCGCCGGCGCCTCCGTCAGCCTTCGCAAGCATATTCAGGCTGAGGGCCTGATCCACGCCCTTGTACTTGAGCACGGAAGGTGGAACGGTAATAACGGCGTGTATCTCAGGAATCTCTCCTGACGAAGGGATGTAATCGCCCCTGGCGCTGGCTTCAAGATAGAGGGTTGCATCCGACTCTATCCTGCCAGCTTCCTTCCAGAATGCCGGTCCATAGTCACGCAGCATCTCTCCAATACGGATCGGAACCATCGAAGCCTCGGCATCGACTGATATCCTGTCCGAATGGAGTACGGCATCGCCTCTGGCATCGAGAGGAATGCCTGCTACACGGGCCTTGAGCTTGCGCGCCTTCACTACCACTACGCTGTCCTCGGGGAGCGAAGCCCTGGCCTCGAGGGACACAGGGACGGCTATGCTGTCGCAGCCGCGAAATCTCGCATGTACCAAAGCCTCGGCATCAAGGGAGAAATTCTTCCTGTTGCCGTGAAGGTCCATCTTGTCCAGTTCGAAGCGATATGAGTCTTCCTTCAGGAATGCTGCTGCCGCGAGCTTCTGCACCTTGAAATCGCCGCGGCTGGAAAGGAGATTGTCCGTAGCCACCTTCCCGCGGAGCTCCATAAGTTCAAGATCAAGAGTGGCAGCAATACTATCCTCAGGCATACATAGCACTATGCGGGCATCGTCGCTGAGCTTTAGTTTCCTGAGCTTGATGCGGAGGGATGAGGAACTTGTATCGCTTTTCTCCTCGGAGGGCGAAGCGAAGATGTTCCAGTTCGCGGTCGAATCATTGTACTGCTTTGCAAAGATTCTCGGGTGTTCAAGATCAAGCCTGTTGACTCTGACCGTCCCCGCGATGAGAGCGGGAACGCTGAGCGTGGCTGTAAACCTGTCGAAACAGGCAAGCGTATCGGCCTCTTCCGCGCGCCCCTCCATCATCAGGGCTGTGCTGTCCTCGAATTCTGCAAAACGGTCGTGAGGATAGGTCAGCACCGCATCACTGACCTTGACGCTGAGATTGGGAAAATGCAGAAGCACCGAAACGCCGGCCTTGCCGAAGCTAAGGTCAGCGTCCATCAGTCGAGGGGCGTATTTGTTGACTATCCTCGTCGCCACTGCCGGTGAAAGCAATATCTCAAGCACCACCAGCACGGTCAGCAGAGAACCGCCGAACCAGGCAAGGCCCTTCAGGACCTTTGCCTGCCATTTCTTTTTCATTGTCAAAGCTGCTTGAAGAAATCGTTACCCTTGTCGTCCACGAGAATGAATGCCGGGAAGTCCACTACGCGTATCTTCCAGATTGCCTCCATTCCGAGCTCAGGGTACTCGACGCATTCTATGCTCTTGATATTGTTCTGAGCGAGAATGGCTGCAGGGCCACCTATGGAGCCGAGGTAGAAGCCGCCGTGCTTCTTGC
>JAEDEB010000064.1 GCA_016293535.1 Bacteroidales bacterium
TAGAGCACCTGCTTTGCAAGCAGGGGGTCAAGAGTTCGAATCTCTTATTCTCCACCTGAAGGGATGACAAAGTTTTTTGTTCATCCCTTTTTTGATTCTTGCGCCTGATGCAGACCACTTGATGACACTATACAACCATGAAGGAATATGTTATAGCCCTTGACCAGGGCACCAGCTCTTCAAGAGCTATAGTTTTCAACCGCAGGGGAGAAGCAGCTGCGGTATGCCAGAAGGAATTTACCCAGCATTTCCCTCAGCCAGGCATGGTGGAGCACGATCCGATGGAGATATGGGCCACGGAATATGCCGTGATGACCGAAGCGGTAGCCTCACTTGGGCTCGGCGGAGCCGACATAGCTGCCATAGGAATCACCAACCAGCGGGAAACCACCATAGTGTGGGATGCCGCTACCGGCAAGCCGGTATGCAATGCCATAGTATGGCAGGACCGCAGGACCTCGGAATTCTGCGACTCCCTCAAGGCTGCGGGTCTGACTGAAAGGATAAGGGAAAAGACCGGTCTCATCATAGATGCATATTTCTCCGGAACCAAGATCAGGTGGATACTCGACAATGTTCCGGGTGCCAGGGAAAGGGCTGAAAGGGGAGAGCTCCGCTTCGGTACGGTGGACAGCTGGCTTGTCTGGAACCTCACCGGCGGGCATGAGCACGTCACCGACGTGACCAATGCGTCGAGGACAATGCTCTTTAATATCAATACCCTTGAATGGGATAGCGAACTCCTTGAACTTCTGGATATTCCGGCCTCGATGATGCCACAGGTGCGCTCCTCTTCGGAGATCTATGGACAGACCTCGCTACTCGGCGGCAACGTGCCTGTAGCCGGCATAGCAGGCGACCAGCAGGCCGCTCTTTTCGGACAGATGTGTACGGAGCCGGGCTCAGTCAAGAATACCTACGGAACCGGTTGCTTCCTTCTTATGAATACGGGTACCAGGCCCATTCTTTCGCGCAACAATCTTCTCACCACAATAGCATGGAAGATAGGGGATACCGTCAACTATGCCCTTGAGGGTTCCATTTTCGTTGCCGGTTCTGTTGTGCAGTGGCTGCGTGACGGCCTCGGCATCATAAGGAGTTCTTCCGAGGTGGAAGCGCTCGCATCCTCGGTTCCCGACAATGGAGGCGTATATATGGTACCTGCCCTCACCGGATTGGGAGCGCCATATTGGGACCAGTATGCGAAGGGAAGCATTAGTGGCATAACCAGGGGAACGACAGCGGCGCATATAGCTCGTGCCGCCCTCGAAGGCATAGCTTTCGAGACCATGGACATAGTGTCAGCAATGGAAAAGGATGCCGGCGTTCCGCTGGGAGAGCTCAAGGTGGATGGAGGAGCATCCCGCAACAATCTCCTTATGCAATTCCAGTCAGATATTCTCGGCACCCCTGTGGTAAGGCCCGATGTTACCGAGACAACAGCACTCGGAGCCGCATATCTTGCCGGTCTCGCCGTAGGTTTCTGGCAGGATATCGAAGAGGTCAAGAAGCAGTGGAAGGCGGAGAAGGTATTCACACCTCAGATGCCTTCAGAGGAGGTGGACAAACGCAAACAGGGCTGGGCTGATGCCGTTGAACGTACCCTTTCAGGAAAGTAATCTCAAGGAATCACTGAAAAGCTTTTGGATATGAACCCGTATCTTGCAGAATTTCTCGGAACTCTTGTTCTCATACTTATGGGTGATGGCGTCTGTGCCTGCGCCAGTCTGGAAAAGTCAAAGGGCAAAGGAGCCGGCTGGGTTGTGATAACCATGGCCTGGGGCTTTGCCGTTATGTGCGGAGTATTCATTGCCGGTCCTTATTCAGGTGCACATCTCAATCCGGCTCTCACCTTGGCCCTTGCCGTAGCCGGCAGTTTTTCCTGGGCATCGGTACCGGGATACGTGCTTGCCCAGATGGCCGGAGGTTTTTGTGGTGCCGTGCTGGTGTGGCTATTCTACAAGGACCATTACGACGCTACAGATGACCCTGACGTAAAACTCGGTACTTTCTGTACCATGCCGGCAATACGCAATACCTGGCGCAATCTTCTCTGTGAGTTCATAGGTACCTGGGTACTTGTATTCTGCATCCTTATGTTCGCCACTCCGGGTGACACTCCGGACATAGGCCTCGGCAGTCTGGGAGCCATTCCTGTGACCTTCCTTATCATGTCCATAGGCATGTCCCTCGGCGGCGCTACAGGATATGCAATCAATCCTGCCCGTGACCTTGCGCCTCGCATAGCTCACGCCCTGCTTCCTTTCAAGAGTACAAAAAGGGACAGCGGCTGGAGTTACGCCTGGATTCCCGTTGTGGGTTCCCTCTGTGGCGCAGTCGCCGCTGCCCTCTGTTTCGTGATGATTTTCTGATGCCGCGTCCCGCTAAGGTCGTGGACTGCAGCTTCGTAATCTTGCAGATTACTTCTTTTCGAAAATCTCCTTGATTCCGCCTATGGAACCGAGGAGGTTTGTTGCCTCGAACGGTAGGAACACTGTCTTGCTCCTGTCTCCGGAAGCCATTTGCTGGATTGCAGCGATGTATTTCTCTGCAAGAACGAAGGATGCAGGGTCTGTCTTAGTCTGAGCTACGGCATCGGCAATCTTGCCTATGGATCTTGCCTCGGCTTCTGCCTGAAGCACCTTTGCATCAGCCTCACCTTCGGCCTTGAGTATTGCCGCCTGTTTCTCCGCTTCAGCCTGGAGAATCATAGCCTGCTTCTTTGCCTCTGCCTGGTTGATCTGGGAAGCCTTCTCACCTTCGGAGGTGAGGATTGCTGTCTGCTTGTCTCCTTCAGCGGTAAGTATGGCAGCCCTTTTCTGCCTCTCAGCCTGCATCTGCTGCTCCATAGCCGCCTTGACGCTTGCCGGAGGGATGATGTCCTGGAGTTCGACCCTGTTGACCTTCACACCCCATTTGTTGGTCGCGTCGTCAAGAACTGCGCGAAGTTTGGCGTTGATTGTATCGCGAGAAGTGAGGGTCTCGTCAAGTTCGAGTTCGCCGATGACGTTGCGCAGGGTCGTCTGGGTAAGCTTTTCGATTGCATTCGGGAGGTTGTCGATTTCATAGACGGCCTTCACCGGATCCACAATCTGGAAATAGAGCAGAGCATTGATTTCAGTCTGGACATTGTCCTTGGTGATGACGCTCTGCTTTGGGAAATCATAGACCTGCTCCCTGAGGTCTATTCTTGAGCTGGTTTTGCTCTTGACATACTGACTGCCGTTGATGTCGGTATATGCATACCTGGTGTGGAACTCCCTCGGGCGGTCGATTATCGGCCATACGATGTTGATTCCCGAAGGAAGGGTCTTGTGGTATTTTCCGAGACGTTCGATTACGCTTGTCTCGGACTGACGTATCACCCTGATGCCCCTGATGGCAAAGATGATGACTATCAGCGCAATGATGCAGACGATGATCAATGATGTTGTCATATTTATGAAGAATTGTTGTAATGATCTATTGTTGAAAATGCATTTTTGAAGATTACTCGAGCCCTTTGACTTTGACTGTGATGCCATCTCTCGAAACTATGCGCACCCTTTCGCCGCTTTCGTGAGGATTTCCGTCTTCGGATTCTGCCTTCCAGTCGTCACCGTCCAGTTTTACACGTCCGGTGTTGGTCTTGGGGTCGATTTCTTCGCTGACTATGGCGATGCGGCCTATGATGGCATCAATGTTTGTAAGGGTTTCCTTTTTTCTGCGGAAGAACAGTCTGGTCACAAGCGGCCTGACGAAGAAGAAAATGATCGCGGAAACGAGGGCGAATATCGAAATCTGCCATACCAGGGCGAGTCCGCAGGCTGAGGCTATTGCAGCGCCGGCTCCTCCGAAGGAGAAGCATATCACTACGAAGCCCGGTGTGAATATTTCAAGAATTACAAGTGCGAGTGATATTATCACCCAGATCTGCCATACTTCCATATTTGTCACTATTTGTCAGTTGATTATTACTCTCCAGGATTGTCAATGATTATCTGAGGATTACTCAATACATTGCGTAACGCGCGTTACCTTACAAATGTATCAAATACTTTTGTAATTTTGCGCAGTTATACAAACAATTGGAAAATGAGCAGGAAAATTTCGGATAGCACAGTCTATGTAGGCGTTGACGATCTTCAGTCAGAACTCTTTGAATCACAATACATTATTCCCGAAGGAATAGCATATAACTCATATCTCATATTGGACACCAAAGTGGCTGTTCTGGATACGGTCGATTCCATTATGGCCTCTCAGTGGCTGGAGAAGCTTTCCGGTGCTCTCGGAGACCGTACCCCGGATTATCTTGTTGTCCATCACATGGAACCGGACCATGCGGGCAGTGTCAAAGTTGCTATGGAAAGGTATCCCGGTATGACTCTGGTAGCCAGCGCAAAGGCAATTCACATGCTGCCTCAGTTCTTCGAGGACCTTGACATTGCCGGCCGTACGCTTGAAGTCAAGGAGGGAGACAGGCTCGAACTCGGAACCCACAGCCTTCAGTTCCTTGCCGCTCCCATGGTCCATTGGCCTGAAGTTCTCGTCAGTTTCGACGAAAGCGAGGGTGCACTCTACAGTGCCGATGCCTTCGGCAAGTTCGGAGCCCTTTCCCGATGCGGCTTTTACGGACGAGACGATGAAGACTGGACCTGCGAAGGCCGCCGCTATTATTTCAACATTGTAGGAAAATTCGGCGCCCCTGTCCAGACCCTTCTCTCAAAGGCGGCGAAGCTTCCGATCCGGACAATACGCCCTCTGCATGGACCCGTACTCGAGGACAATCTGAACTACTATCTGTCACTCTACGATACCTGGAGCCGCTATGAACCGGAAACCGAAGGCGTGTTCATAGCATATGCATCCATTCACGGCCATACCGCAGTAGCGGCGCACAAACTTGCGGACATGCTCGAAGAGCGCGGTGTATCCAAGGTCGTCGTCAGCGATATATGCCGTTCCGACATTGCGGAGAATGTGGAAGATGCCTTCCGTTATCCGAAGATGGTGCTCGCCGCATCCTCCTATGACGGTGGTCTGTTTTCTCCTATGAGCGATTTTCTTTACCGTCTCGGGATGAAGAACTATTCCAACAGGACTGTTGCTGTCATAGAAAACGGCTCATGGGCTCCGTCAGCGGCAAGAGTGATGAAGGAATCGCTCGGAAAGATGAAGAATGTGACAGTGCTGGAGCCTTCCCTTACCATTATGAGTTCTCTCAAGCAGTCAGACCTTCCGGCACTTGCCCGGATAGCTGACGCTCTCGTCAAATAATGTTATAATAATCCTCTGATACTGTTACAATAATCTCATGAGAAAGATAGTTGGAATAGGGGAGAGTGTCCTTGACATTCTTTTCCGCGATGCACAGCCGGTTGCGGCAGTCCCGGGTGGCTCCACCTTCAATTCTATGATTTCCCTCGGAAGGACTGCCGGACGCCTTCTTGAGGATGTGAAGGTTATGATTGTTACACAGCTTGGCCGTGACCAGGTCTCGGAAATCATCACTTCATTCATAAAGAGGAACGGTGTCAGCGACGAGGCGGTGTCTCTGATCGATGGTATACAGAGTCCTGTGTCCATAGCGATGCTCGATGAGAAGAACGATGCGCATTATGAGTTCTTTCGCGACAAGGAGGCACCGGCTCTTGTGGCGCGGGATATCGATTTCGCGCCCGGTGACATTGTCATCTTCGGTTCTTTCTTCGCTATCAAGGAGGGCACGCGCGATGCTGTGAGGCAGATAGTCCTGAAAGCCAAGGCCGCAGGTGCGATAATCTATTACGATATCAATTTCAGGAAGAGCCATCTGCTCGACCTCCCTGCGACTAGACCTTTCATTGAGGAGAATTGTGCACTCAGCGATATTGTGCGCGGTTCTTGTGAGGATATCGAGCTTGTGTTCGGCAGTGCGGATCCTCATCTTGTATATCAGCAGAAAATGTCATCCCTGTGCAGCACTTTCGTGTGTACAAAAGGCTCCAAATCAGCTGAGGTCTTCTCCAACGCCGGCAGTTGGGAGTTCCCGGTGGAAAAGATAGATACCGTTTCCACCATAGGCGCCGGAGACAATTTCAATGCAGGTCTTGTCTATGGACTTGTCAGCGGGAAATACGAAAAGGACAAGGTGCATTGCCTTGACCTTTCGGATTGGAAGCACCTTGTCCCTGTTGCGATGAGATTCTCCGCGAATGTCTGTCGGAGCATCTTCAATTATGTCGATGAGGATTTCTACAAAACCCTGTAGAACGTTCTGATTCGGATACGTTCTGAAGATTGCTCAACTCCTCTTGGTGGTAGGCATCTGTCCGAGGACTTCGAATGCCGGCTTTCCACCGTTGACTACCATCCTGTAGACCGTGTCGTCAACCTTGTAGTATTCCCTTTCCCCTACCGTGAGGACTTCATAGTCTTCTGGGAGACTCTCTACGAGTGCGCCTGCCGGAGGAACTATGGTAGTGTATTTCCCGTCCTTCACTACGAAGAAGATTCCGTCATCGTAGTAGTAGGTAAGGTTTGCATCAGCATAGCTCTGGACGAGTCCCAGACTTCTTGCCAGTTCGTAGGTTCCTGTTGCTGTTGCCGCTCCTGCTGCAATGGCTTCGTTCTGTTTTGCGATGAGCGCGTTGTTCGCTGCTATCAGTTCGTTCTGCTGCTCAATGGTCTGGTAGTTCTCATCAATGATGTCGTAGGTCCTGTTGACCGTGTTGTAGTAATTGATGCGGCAGGCGTTGAGCGCGAGCTCATAGGTTGCTATGTCGAACCATGTTCCGTATGGAGGTCTTGCTATGTAGTAGTAACCGTTCCAGTATCTGTAGTATAGTCCTTCATAGAACCAGTAGTCATAGCCCCAGAAGTGGTGGTGAATACAGTGGTGTGGAAGAGCGTGTACCCTGTAGCCGTAGTAGTGAGGACCATGGTGATGGAACGCGCAGGCGTCGTGGTAATGGATAGGCTCCCTGTGGAAAGGCTCAACCCTGTGGTGAGGTTCAGCGTGTCCGACCGGTTTCATTCTGTCAGGAGTTGGCTGCATCCCCGGATTCTTTGCCCTGTCAGCGCCTTCCACCCTCTGGCTTGTAACACTGCGTCTGCCTGAGTCCTTGGAAACTGCTGCATTGCCCTGAGGCCTTGTGGCTGTAGTCCTGCCGGTGCTGACTGCCGCCGAACGGGCGGTCGTAGAACTTGAACTGCGGCTTGGAGCTACGCTGTTAGACGAGCTTCTGCTCGGTGCAGTCGCTGTAGTTCTTCGGCTCTGGCTTACTGAGGACGAGCTTCGGCTCGGCGATGAACTGCTGCTGCGGCTCTGGCCGGAATAGCTCGGGCTGCTGCTGCGGCTTGCAGATGAACTGCTGCTGCGGCTTGCAGATGAACTACTGCTGCGGCTCTGGCTTGAGTAGCTCGGGCTGCTGCTGCGGCTTGCTGAACTGCTTGAGTATGAGCTTCTGCTCGGAGAACTGCTTGAGTATGAGCTTCTGCTTGAAGTGCTGCTTCCTGAGTATGAACTGCGGCTGCCTCCGCTGTAGCTTGAACTGCTGTGGGATGAAGCAGATGAACTTCTGCTGGATGAGCCGGCGCCTGAACGGGACTGAGCGTAGGAGTCGTTTGCAGGCATAAAAATGAAAGCGGCTGAAATGGCGGCTACGATGGCCTTATTGAACAAATTTCTCATAGCGCTGGTTGTTTATGTGTTGTTGAGGGTTTCATATAGCAAGTGATATGCCAAATACTTTTTCGATGCCCCTCCAGCCCGTCCAATCCTTTCCGTGAATAAGGATGACAAAGCCCGAATCGGCGGTCTGGAGTATGTGTTTCATAAGTTCCCGATCCACTGCTACACATCCTTCCGTCCATTCTTTCCGGCCTTTGCAGTGGATGAAAATTGCCGAGCCCAAAGGATAAATGCATTCTGAATTGAAATCGGTTTCTATTCCGTAGAGGTATTCCGGATCCATATCCATCATTCTTTCTCCTTCGCACTGCGGACCGTCCGGAGCGGTTTCTATTATGGTATTGTAATACGGGCCCTCCCGGTCGCAGGCTATGGTTGCCGGCGTCAGCCTTCTGTAAGGGAGGGATGTACCAGGATCAGGCAAAATCCCGAATGCACTCAGGGCTCTGAAATGACCTTCTGGTGTCTTCCCGTCCCCTTCGCGCTCCTTACCGAGTCCGCAACGCCCTATGAACGCGTCGCCACGGCCCTCGCAGACAAACTGTCCGTCCCTGCGAACGAAGTACAAAAGTTCAGCGCGGCTGCCTTCCGTATACATTACGGCCAGCAACTGCGCTGAATCCTGTATTTCTGCGGGCATCTTCATGCCCATAAATTTAAGCAAATATTCCGACGCTTGTTCTATCGGGCGGCGTTTTCGCTCTTTTCAGGACTTTCGCTATCAGAGAGTCTGCAGGCCGCCTCTCTCTGGCCGCCGCTGCAGACTGTCTTGTATTCCGGACTCTACCGTAGGGGCGCTTTCCTTATATTTGAAACGGCGTATCTTCTGGGTAGCTGTCTTTTCGAATGGCTCCTTCATTACCTCTACGGAGCTGACCTGCGAAGTCTTGTTGACATTGCGGTTGACCTTGCTGAGTATCTTACCCTTCCAGTCGTTGAGCTTTTCGTAGAACTTCTCCTCGCTGGCCTCATCCCAGTTGATGAAGCCTTCGCAGGGCTGGACAAGGGCTATGAGTCGGCCGTTGCGTTCTATGACTATGGACTCGGTAACGCCTTCCACATTGTTGATTACGCTCTCGATTTCCTCGGGATAGATATTCTCGCCTGATGCACCGAGTATCATATTGTTCTTGCGGCCCTTGATGTAATACCGGCCCTTGGCGTCGAGTATTGCGAGGTCGTTGGTCCTGAACCAGCCGTCTTCGGTGAACACACTCTTCGTTCTTTTAGGGTCCTTGTAGTATCCGAGCATCACATTCGGTCCTTTGGCGACGATTTCGCCCTCGCCGGTTTCGGGATTGACGTCGATGAGCTTGAGACTGACATTATATACCGGATATCCGAAGGAACCTACCGTTCTCCATCTGCCGAGGGAATAGCCCAGAAGAGGGGATGTCTCGGTCAGGCCGTAGCCTACTGCATACGGGAATTTCGCCTTGAGGAGGAATCTCTCCACCTCGCCGTCCAGTTTGGCTCCGCCGATGCCGAAGAAACTGATCTTGCCTCCGAAGGTGGACTTGAGCTTCATTCCAATTATGCGGCACATAAGTCCGTTCATGTGGGTGTTCATCCATCTGAGCGTCGGACTTTTTGCTATGGTAGGGAGTACGCTGCCCTTGTATATTTTCTCGATAATCAGCGGAACCGTAAGTATCGTTGTCGGACGTACGGTTTTCATTGCCTTCAGGAGAAGGGCTGGCACGGGCGGTTTCTGGAGGTAGAAGACAGTTGCTCCGCAGAACATGGGATAGAGCATTCCGAGGGTCATTTCCAGGGTATGCGCCATAGGGAGGATGGAAAGCCATCTGTCCTTGCTGTTGCGGGGACAGGAATGGTATGCTGTGACCACGTTTGACGCGAGGTTGCGGTGGGAGAGTACGACTCCCTTTGCGCTGCCGGTCGTACCAGAGGTGTAGATGATGGTGGCTATGTCCTCGGGAGTGGGTACAGAACTTTTTCCGTCGCAGGTGAATTTATCGTCGTCGGATCTTATGATTTCGAGGGTGTCTATGTCTATGACAAGCGTCATCGCTTCCGCGATTTCCAGACTGAGTTTGGGCAGCAGACGCTTGGAAATGAATATCGCCTTGCTGCCGGAATGGCGGATGATGTTCTTGAGTTCGTTCTCGGAACTGTCCGGGAGTACGGGAATGGCGATACGGCCGAAGGATACTACGCTGAAGAAGGCGACCGACCAGTTCGGCATGCTCTGGGAGAATATGGCTACCTTGTCGCCGGAACTTATTCCGTATTGCGCAAGGAGCTTGGACATGGCGTCGCACTGGTTCTTGAAGTCCTTGTAGGTATATCCTCCTTCCCTGGTGTCATGGAACTGCGTGAACTGCCTCTTGGAGTAATTGGAGGTGGAATATTCGTAGAGTTTTGCGAGTGTATCTACATATCTCTCGCGCATTTTGCTTTTTCTCATATTGTAAACTGTTAATGATGTACCTTGGTCCTTGTCCTGATGGCGTGCAGGCTATTCCCGGACCGGACGCAAAAGTACCTGTATGCGCCGGGGTGGAAAATTTTTCGGTACAGGGGCGGGAATTATTTGATTATTGACGTCATTCAGGGGTGAAAGACCGGATTTAGGGATAAATTGCAAATAATATTTATCTTTGTCCCCGCAATTTTGCACCTATGTACAAGACAAGGCGTATCAACGACATATTTGTAAGCGGTATCGGTTCCATTCTCCACGCGGTGGTGGTGCCCCTGTTCGCTTTTGTTTTCGTCATAATCTACCATCCTTTCGACATGAGGGGATATCTCGAGATGGGCCCTTTCCCTTTCATAGCCCATCTGGCGATACTCTTCGCCATACTTCTGGTCACGATGTCATTGACCCGGTCCCTGCTTTATCTGGTCGGGCGCCATCTGGGAGTGACCCGTCTTTTCTATGTGGTATGGTCTTTCTGTGAGGTGGTGGTGTCCGCCCTTTTTGCAGCCCTGTACGTGGCATTAATGCTGAAGACCGAGACTTCCTTCTTCGACGTTGCGCGCATCAGCCTCGGAATTATGCTGTGCATTGCAGTCTATCCATATCTGTTTCTGTATTTCGGACTGGATTCCTATTCTAGATACAAGGAGGCTGAGACGGCAAGGGAGGAAGAGAGTTCTTCCCTCATAAGGTTTTATGACGAGTATCACAAGCTCAAGTTCATTATAGCCTCTTCAGCGATAGTATATATCAAGTCAGAGGACAACTACGTAAGGATTTTCTATCTTGACCAGGGCAGGATGAAGACCCAGATTCTCCGGTCGTCGATGAGGGCGCTCGAGGATACTCTTGCCCGTCACGGTCTCGTGCGTTGTCACAGGTCATTCATAATCAATCCGGAATATGTTTCCATGTTGCACAAGGATACCAGCGGCGCTCTGGTTCTTGAACTGAACCGTGAGCAGTGCGAGAGCATTCCGGTTTCGAGGAAGTATCAGGAGGAAATCACGAAACTCCTCTGACATCCGACAATCTTCTAATAATCCAATTTTTGCTTCTAAATGAATTCGAATAAGGTTTTCTCCCTTATAACAAGGTATATTGCCGCCACTGCCGGCATGTTTCTGGTGGCTGTAGGAATTGCAATTTCCATCATAGCCAATCTCGGTACGGCTCCATTGTCCTGTCCGTCTTATGTGCTGAATCTCCGTTTTCCGTCAATCAGTGTCGGGATGTTCACCTTCCTGGTGAACTGTCTGTTCATTCTCATCCAGCTGGCGCTTCTCAGGAAGGACTTCAAACTGTCTTATCTGATGCAGATACCCGCCTCGCTGATATTCGGCTCTCTCATCGATCTGTCGCTGAGTCTTCTCAGCTGGCTCCACCCGGCCGGACTTCTTTCAAGCTATCTGCTTCTAGGCCTGTCCTGCCTGATTTCTGCACTGGGCATCAGCATAGAGGTCAAGGCGGATGCCTGGATGCTCTCGGCTGAGATGACAGCTTTCTCCATGTCTCACGCTTTCGGGAAGCCTTTCAGCAATATGAAAGTAGTGATGGACTGTCTGGTGCTTCTCGCTGCGGCTCTTCTTTCCCTTCTGTTCTTCGGGTCTGTTCTGGGAAACGGAACGAGCAATGTCATAGGTTTAGGCACTTTGATTCTTGCCATCTTCATCGGTCTTCTGATGAAATTGACCGATCCTTTGATCGCAGCTGTTCTCAGGCTTTTCAAGAGAAATTAATCCCTTCAATAGATATTTCTCCCAAGGTATTCCTTCGTGGGCTTGATTTTTGCCAATTTTAATATTGGCTCATAATTTTAAATGTATGGAACTTAAATTTTACAAATGCCGTCATTGCGGCAACGTGGTCGTGAAGCTTGTCGATTCCAATGTTCCTCTTGTCTGCTGTGGAGAGAAGATGGAAGAATTGAAGGCTAATACAGTGGAAGCTAGCGTTGAAAAGCATCTTCCTGTTGTTGAATTCCCTGAAAAATGCACTGTAAAAGTGCGTGTGGGAAGTGCCCCTCACCCGATGCTCCCTGAGCATCATATCTCATTCGTTTGTCTGGAAACTGAAGACGGTGTGTTCACCGCAGAACCGAAAGATGTTCCTGAAGTGGTGTTCCATACTTGCGCAAAAGTCAAGGCAGCTTACGAATACTGCAATCTCCACGGACTCTGGAAGACGCTAGTTGGATAAAATTGGTGCAGGCCACAAACTTACCCTACCGCTACTTTCCGCATTTCCATATAAG
>JAEDEB010000010.1 GCA_016293535.1 Bacteroidales bacterium
ATATAGAATACAACAATGACGGGACAATGCATAACGCAGTCTCATCTTTGGCAGGTCCTGGGACTGCATATGAGGATTACGAATTATATACTTGTGCTGTTGGTACCGTCTGGCACATCAATATTGATGATTTCGCGAAGAGCATTATCAGGGAGGAGTGTAAGATAAATGATATTGCATATTCGTGCAATGGCCTCCATTTCAGTAGTATGGAACAACTGTTCCAATTTCTCAATGATGATCCGTCCACTTTCAAATATTATTATATGAATAACATGGGCAATATGGTCGCACAAGATATTTACGCATATCATAAACATCATAATCGTCATAAGGTGCAGTTCAAGTTGACGCCGATAAATGGTCAAGCTGAATGGGCTGCTAAAACCTCCAGATTGTATATTTACGGAGAATGCCAGTTCCAACTGGATATGGACTAAGATACCACATTGAAAATGAAAACATTATCAAAAATCTCAACAATCCTTCTTTCAGCAGCGGCCGTATTCGCCGCCTGCAAAAAGGAACCTGTCCTGTACGACATTACATCCTTTGAGGTGCCGGAACTGGTGCACGTTTACGGAGGACATCCATTCACCCTTCCTATTGTCACCGAGCCGGAAGCGGGTGACATCTCCAAACTGGAGTTCACCCATCCTGAAGAGACCAACTTCAATGTGGAGATAAGGGACAACAAGGCCATACTCACTTATGTTCCGCTTGCGGAAAATGATGCAACTGAGGGTCTGAAAGTCAGAAGCGAAACCCTGCGCATAGGAAACGAGGCTCTCGGCTACAAGGATGTGGTGGTTCACGTGGCAAGCCAGCCGATTACGGCTGCCTTCCTTGTCCCTTTCGGCGTGGCTGAAATATCTGACGGGGCAGTCCTGAAGGTAGAAGGGAAAGAGCAGACGGATGGCTCACATTACTTCGGAATCCTTGCTGCAGTTGGTTTTACCGATATCGCAGGGCAGATCCCTGATTTTGAGGAAGACGAGTTCTCCTGTAATGTCGAGGCCCCTTCCGGCAAAATCATTTCCAAGGAGTCGGTCAATTCCGGAAACGTACTTGCCCTGCCTTTGTACTATACCAAGGACGTGGTGGGGGAAATGGCGATAACTTACAAATTTACAGACAGATACTCCGTCGCCGGAAAGGATTTCGACAACGAATACACCCTTTCCTTCTCCATTGAGAACTGGTATATCGAAGCTGAGGGTGCGTACAAGTCCCTGCACGAGGATGGTTATCTGCTGTCGTCAATGCCTTTTTATGGAGCAAGTTTCACTTACGATAAAAGGAACCGTATCACAAATATCCTCAGCGGTATAGTTGGCCCTATCGATATCAATCCGGATACCGGAATTTGCAGTGCCTTTTCCAGCTATGGCTCAATAAAGTACAATTCCAACGGACTTTTGGAACAGCTTGTACTGAGGAATCCAGAATGTGTGGACAGTCTGTATTGCGAGTATGATGCTTCCGCCCGCCTCGTCCGTTATGACCATCAATTCATTGTGCTGGAGGACGGCGTAGTCCCATACCGCGAAGAAGCGGAGTATATCTGGAAGGATGGCCTGATAGCAAAGGTGGAGGGCCGACAGTATTTAGGACCAACGTCTGTGCGTAATATTGTGGCGGAATATGAGTATGGCGAAACGCTGAACAAATATGAGCTCTTTACACTTGCCACCCATACCCTCAGGGGCAACAGGGATTTTGTCTGGTCTCTTTTGCTCAGCGGACTTATGGGCCCTGCTGGCAACAAACTGCCTTCTTCATATACCCTTTCATATTCCGACGTTTCAAATGGAGAAACCGTCAAACAGGAAGAAGGTGCACCTGTTTCATTTTATGAGATTTCTCCAGACGGACGTGTCTTCAGTGAAAGATTATTGTGCGAAGGCGTAGAATACAAAAATTTGAATTACAGCTATATAAGCGCAAACTAAATTGAAAACACTTCCCAGATAGGCATAACAGGAAGATTAGCGATCAAGCTTGAGCCAGTCTACCTTGAGCATTCCGCTGTCGTTCTTGGGGGCGTACCTGTTACAGAAGAAGCCGAACTTGGCTCCTATCCATTTACCTTGCCGGGCTGTGAAACAGTCCGGCATTTCTTTCCATTTGCGGCCATCGAGGCTGTATGAAAAGGTGCAAATCGCTGAAGGTACGTTGTCATGGCGCTCTTTGTGACGGACCTTGATGCGCAGGAAGACAGTGGTTTCCGTATATGCCAGAGGCGCGACAGCCGGCACTGTGACTGACATGAATCTGTCCGAATACGGTGTGGGTACGGGAACTGATTCGAGAGGGGTGCTGAAAAGAATCTTTTCGCTGCCCCCTTCGAGTGCATCCTTGCATACGACTGCGCGCAGAATGACGCCTTCGTCCGTGTCAGTCATTTCCATTGCATAGTAGTCAAGTCCCATTACCATAAGCCCGGCAGTCTCGCCCTTTTCCTTCAGTTGGGGATTGGGGGTGAAGGTCATACGTGCGGTTACCGTGAAATCGTCCGCAGGGAATTTCTGGAGCAGCAGGTTCGGGCTGTCAGAGAGGTTGCGCCAGAGGGGACTCTGTTCCACTGAATAAAGGGTCAGGCAACTTTCCGCCGCATCAGCAAAGCTCCAGTAAGGGGAAGGCACTCCCTGCCACTGCCACTGGAGCCCGAGTACGGTGGAGTCGAAGTCGTCGCTGTCCGCCGGCTGGAAATGTCCGCTGAAGGGGAGTGCGGGCTTTCTCCATTTCATGACGGGCTGTCCCACTCCGTCGCCGTCGGGGTCCTCGCCAATGACCGGCCAGTCATCGTCGGTCCATCTCATCGGCTGGAGATGGACGACCCTTCCGTATGCATCCTTGTCCTGGAAATGAAGGAACCAGTGTTCGCCTTCCGGGGTATCTACCCAGCCTCCCTGATGGGGACCATTGACGGGGGAGTCACCCTGAGCCATCACGACCTTCTCCGTATATGGACCCCAGGGACTTTCCGCCCTGAGTACAACCTGCCATCCGGTAGGTACTCCTCCCGCCGGGGAGAAGATATAGTAATGGTCCCTGAATCTGTAGAACTTGGTGCCTTCTATGGTAGGTTGTGTCCGGTGTCCGTCATATACTATTCTCGGGGAAGCGAGCAACTGCGTTCCGTCTTCTGACATCGGAGCCACGAACATTACGCTCTTGTTTCCGGCACGGCTTCCTGCGCATCCGAATGAGAGATAGGCCTTCCCGTCCTCATCCCATAAAGGGCAGGGGTCTATGAATCCCTTCGCCTTGACCACCCAGACGGGCTCCTCCCATTGTCCGCGCGGATCCTTTGTTCTGACCATGAATATTCCGCGGTCAGGGTCGCCACAGTAGATGTAGAACTCCCCATCGTGATATCTTATCGCCGGGGCCCATACCCCGCAGCCGTGCTGGGGCACGGTCTTCCATTCGTCAGGGCCGGGAACCGTATCGGCTTCAGCTCTAACTCCGTGACCGAAGTATTCCCAGGGTCTTGAGTCCGACCAGTTCCTGCCGGGATAGTCGTTCAGCGCCGCACCTACAATCTTCCAGTTCACGAGATCGGTCGAGTACAGTATCTGGAGCCCGGGGAAGCTGCAGAAGGATGACGAGGTCATATAATAGCCGTCGGAGGCACGGCATACGTCAGGATCGGAGTAGTCGGCGTTGATGACGGGATTGATGTAATAATCGCCCCTGTCAGGATTCCAGGCTTTGGATACATTGTCTGAAGCGTCCGTGCGGGTCGGGGCAAGCAGGATAAGCACCGTGGCTGCCGTCAGAAGAGAAAGTTTGTTCTGTTTCATTGTTATCTATTATGGGATACCGTATCATAAGGCTTGTTGCCTCTTCTGCAAATATATGCGCTTTATTTCTTTCGTTGGAATCTTATGACCGTGCAGGAGCACGATTGTGACAAAATGTCCCGAACTCTGTTACAAATCTGCCCCTTTCCTGAAACTCAATTTTCCGAAATTTGCGTCAGAAACTGATAACCACGCGCATATTGATGCACCCTCAACTTCCAGATAATGTCCGGATGAGACGTGACGGCATAGTCGTCGCGGCTTTCCGTCGTCTCTATGCTCCCCTGTGCGGATATGTTCGCAAGAGGGTAGGCGACGTTGCGGAGATTGAGGATATGGTTCAGGACGTTTTTTTCTCCCTTCTTTCCGCCGACAGGATTTTGACGGAGGAGAATGTCGAAAGATATGCCTATACCTGCGCCAGGAACAGGGTGACAGACTACTTGAGACATCACGCCTGCACTCTCGAGGCCGCCGAATATTTTGCGCTCATATCACGGAGGACAGTCGCTGAACAGGCGGATGCTCTCGCCGATGTACATATTCTGGAAACTCTTGAGGGCAGGGTGCTTTCGAACTGCGGTGAGAAGGGGCGGGAGGCATATCTGCTTTCAAGATGCTTCGGGCTCCCGATTGCGGAAATCGCGGCAAGGATGGAACTCGGAGAGAGGACGGTTGAGAACCACCTCCACAGGGTCAGGATGAGGGTGAGAAAGGAAATTAGCGAAGCTATTTAAAGCAAACGGATGAATTATTACCATATAATATTAATGACTGAATTATGAATCATTTTGTTAGAAAGACCTTGCAGCTGCTGCTTGCCGCAGCCCTGCTGTGCTGTGTCCAGTCCGCGTTCGCCCAGAAGGCGTCCGTGACCGGAACCGTGGTCGATGCCCTCGGCCCTGTTGTCGGTGCCACCGTGATAGTGGAGGGCTCGGATGTTGGTGCCCAGACGGACCTGGACGGAAAGTTCATTCTCAATGCCAAGGAGGGTACTGCAGTTGTAGTATCCTGCATGGGCTACATGGATGTCAGGACCGTCCTTTCCGACGGTATGCTCGTAAAACTCGAGGAAGATACGACTGTGCTTGAAGAAGTGGTCGTGGTCGGTTACGGCGTTCAGAAGAAGGAGACCCTTTCGGGAGCCATCTCCGTAGTCAAGGATGAGCAGCTCCAGAACAAGGGGTCACTTTCAAGCCCTCTCCAGGCGCTCCAGGGACAGGTTCCCGGTGTCATCATCACAAGAAGTTCTTCGGCTCCTGGAGACGAGAGCTGGTCGATGAGCCTTCGCGGCGCTTCTTCCAGAAACAACTCAGAGCCGCTTGTCATCATCGACGGAGTGGCTTATGAGAGCATCAACGAGATGCGCCTTCTCAACCCTTCCGACATCCAGTCGATGTCCTTCCTGAAGGACGGTTCCGCAGCCATCTACGGTTCGAGGGCAGCCGGCGGTGTCGTGCTCATCACGACAAAGTCCGGAGCCAAGGGAAAGGCGAAGGTGGAATACACAGGTTCGGTGACTATGAAGACCGTGGGTCTGATGCCAGAACTGATGACCCTCGACGAGTGGTCATCCGCTGTGATGTCCGCGCTTGAGAACGACGGCACTACAGATCACGTATGGTACAAATATGCCCAGCTGGCAAAGCAGTACAAGGGTATGTACATAGATCTTCTCCAGACTGCGAACCCATACGGAACTACGGCATTCACCGACGTTTCGGACTTCGTCTTCGACGACAAGGTCAACTGGCTCAACGACCTCTTCGGCACATCGTTCTCCACTTCCCACAACCTGAGCGTTTCAGGCGGAAGCGATAGGATGTCATACAGGGTGTCCGCTGGTTATCTCTATGACGGTTCTCCGCTCAAGTTCGGAAACAACAACAACCAGCGCTACAACATCAGGCTGAACAATACGGCAAAGATAACCGACTGGCTGACTCTGGAGTCGATGATTTCGTACAACCGCCAGGAGCAGGTGGCTCCTACCAACATTGGAGCAGTCCTCACCATCAATACGCCTATGCCAGGCCTTCCTATGTTTACCAGTGACGGGAAGCCTTACGGCTGGGGTACCTGGGCCTCTCCTGCAGCCAGGGCGGAATACGGCGGTGACAACCACCTCAGCGTCTCTGCCATAAACATCAGTGAGACCATCAAGGCCAATATAACCAAGTGGCTGGATTTCAACCTGAATCTCGGTTACAACACGTCAACTGCCGCGAGGTCCAAGGTAAACAGGTCGGTTGACTATTACAACTATGCCGGTACCAAGAAGGTCCTTACTACTCCTACCGCGGCTGACACCTACTACAACCAGACCGCAAGCCGTACGGACTTCTATTCCGTTACGGGCTTCCTCAACGGCCATCACAAGTTCAACAACGCCCACAACCTGAGCGTCACCCTCGGAGGCCAGTATGAGTTCCGCGACTACTCCATCTTCGGAGTGGAGGCAAAGGACATACAGGACTGCCTCGAGGTGGTGAACGGTTCGGGCGAGACCAAACTCTCATCCGTATCGAAGAGTCAGTGGGCCATCGCTTCTGTCTTCGCAAGGGCAAATTATGACTACAGGGAGAGATATCTTGTGGAGCTCAATGCCCGTTATGACGGTTCTTCCAAGTTCCAGCCTGAGAACAGGTGGAAATTCTTCTGGGGAGGTTCCGTGGCTTGGAGAATAGGCAAGGAGGAATGGCTGAAGGATGCTTCATGGCTTGATGAGCTCAAGCTCCGTCTTTCCTACGGTCAGGTTGGTAACCAGGCAGGTATCGACAATTACGACGGTGTGCTCCTGTACAACGCTAACTCCAACAACGGCGCTCTCGTGGGCAACGGTCTCCTCTCTTCAATCACGACTTCCGGCAAGCTCATAAGCCTTACCCGCCAGTGGGAGAAGATTCAGACTTCCAACCTCGGTATCGATTTCGGTTTCCTCGGAAACAGGCTCACCGGAACTGTTGAGGCCTTCCTCAAGCAGAACAACAATATGCTCGTGAACATCGACTATCCTTCCGTAATCGGAGATACCGCACCTACTACCAACTCCGGTAAGTTCAAGGCCTGGGGTTACGAGGGTCAGATCCAGTGGAGGGACCATCACGGTGACTTCTCCTACAACATCGGAGGAACCTTCACCTTTGCACGCAACAGGCTCGTAGACCTCGGCGGTTCTGCCAACATCACTGCGGGCAGCTATGTAAGCAACCGCGAGGGCTATCCTATCAATTCCCTCTTCGGTCTCCGCTATGGCGGCAAGATACAGACTCAGGAACAGCTTGACGCTTATGTGGGCAAGTATTACGAGGGCAACGGAATAGGTATGCCATCGGAACTCAGACTCGGAGACAATATGTTCGTTGATGAGAACAAAGACGGCAAGCTTGATGAGAACGACTATATCTTCCTCGGTTCCGACACTCCTGAAATCCAGTACTCCTTCAATCTGGGATTAGCCTGGAAGGGACTTGACTTCTCATTGGTCTTCCAGGGAGCTGCCAACAGAACCGTCTTCAACGGAGTCAACAACTGGACCGTGCCTATGAGGGCGCTCTATACCAATACGACCAACCAGTCAGTAGGAAACGTATGGAGCCCGTCCAACCCTGACGGACATTATCCTTCCTATACGACCAAGAGCAATATCAACTCATACAACTATCAGTGCTCCACATGGTCGGTATCCAACGGTGCATACATTCGTCTGAAGAACGTTTCCCTCGGCTATTCTCTTCCGTCAGTACTGTTCGAGAATAAGAAGGGCGTATCAGGCTGCCGTTTCTACTTCACCGGAGCAGATCTCTGGGAGTACTCGCAGATTCAGGACGGCTGGGATCCGGAGGCGCAGAGCAATCCTTCAACCACTTCCCGCTATCCGTTCCTGAGAACATTCACCTTCGGCGTTAACCTTTCATTCTGACAATGGCCATGAAACATATATTCAAATTCGCTCTCGCTCTCGCTACGGCTCTGATGAGCGTATCCTGTATGGACCTGAGTCCGAAGAACCAGATGGCGGACAACCACGTATGGTCATCCGCTTCGAACTTCGCCCTCTTCGCGAACCAGTTCTACGGATGGACAAGGGATTTCCAGGGCTCGACTTCGCTCACCTCGATGAACGGCATATCGGACGGCCCGCACTCTGACTTCCGCTCGGACCTGCTTGTTGGAACCGGCGAGAATGTCTATAACAAGGGAACCAACGTCATCCCTACTTCTGACCCCAACTATTCGGAACTCTACAAGAGGCTCTATTACACCAACCTGCTGCTCAAGAAGGCTGAGGCTTTCGATGATGCGGATGCAATCAAGGTTCCTGTTGCCGAGGCCTTGTTCTTCAGGGCATATCTCTATTTCGAACTTGTGCAGATGTTCGGTGACGTGATACTTGTAAAGGAGCCTATAGACATTGACAACGAAAGGCTCTACGGTGCAAGGGACAATCGTCTCGACGTCATCAGAAACTGCGTGTCTGACCTGAAGAGGGCTATGGACCTGCTTCCCGAGACTCCTGCAGAGGACGGCCGTATCTGCCGCCATACTGCTGCCGCTTTCCTTTCGAGGGTTGCTCTCTACGAGGGTACCTGGCAGAAGTACCACAATGCCGATACAGAGGCTTCGGAGGAACTTCTCAGCGAAGCTGTTGCAGCGGCCAAGGAGGTGATGGAGAGCGCACAGTATCAGCTTTTCTACAGTGAGGCCCTCGGCGGAAGGGACAGCTACCGCTATATGTTCATCCTTGAATCCGTCAAGTGCAATCCTGCAGGTCTTACCCGTGCCGACAACAAGGAGTACATACTCGCAAAGCGTCACGACGAGGCTCTCAAGCCTATTGGACTCAACATTACCCACGCTCAGGCCACGGCCACTTTCCCTACCCGCAAGCTCGCTAACATGTACCGTTGCCAGGACGGACTTCCTATTGACAAGTCTCCTCTGTTCCAGGGCTATTCCGGTGTCACTTCCGAGTTCAACAACCGTGACAACCGTATGAACGGAACCTTGATGAAGCACGGTCAGAAATATTGGAACAACGACGGAAAATGGCGCACGGCCTGGGATGAGACAGATGAGGCTGACGGCAAATGCCTTGTTGCTTCAGTGTTCGGCAATACCGGTTATGCCTGCTGGAAGTGGGCTACCGAGCGCGAGGTGCAGGATGCATACGAATCCTATGATTATCCTGTCATCCGTTATGCAGAGGTGCTTCTGAACTACGCCGAAGCCCTTTATGAACTCAACGGTAAGATTACTGACGAGCAGCTTAACGAGTCTCTCAACCTTGTCAGGGGCAGGTCCAATCCTACTATGACAAAGCTTTCGAACACTCTCGTCAGCGCAAACGGACTTGATATGCTCGAGGAAATCCGTGCGGAAAGGACTGTGGAACTTTTCCACGAGGGCTTCCGTATCGACGACCTCAAGCGCTGGAAAACTGCGGAGACCGAGATGCCGGGCAACCGCATCGGTATTCTCTGGAAGGGCACCCAGTTCGAGACTGCATGGGCAAATCAGTCCAACCCTCTCGACGAGGACGGATGCGTCATCAAGTATGACGGCTGTGTCTGGAATCAGCGCAATTACCTCTATCCTCTTCCGTCCGACGAGACCCAGCTCAATGCTCAACTCGGCCAGAATGACGGTTGGAAATAATCAGGCAAAAGTACAGTGATATGAAAAAGATATTGAAATATATACCTTTCGCGGCGATGGCGCTCTCTGCAGCGTTCTCCTGTTCGCCGGAGGAATATGAACTCGGTTCGGCTTCGCTTATGTATTCCGTGGAAATCACGATGCAGGATGCCGACAGGGCAAAGATGTATGTAGACGACGAGATTGCGAAGACGGTCACCCTGCCTATGATAGTGGGCGAGAGCATACAGCTCGGCGTCCTTACCGATCCGGCAGACCTTTCTGAGCTGACATACCCTGAACTGAACTGGGTGTCAAGCAATGAGGAGGTCCTCACTGTGGACTGTGACGGAAAGATGACTGCAAAGGCTGCGGGCGTGTCCGTGGTTACGGTTTCTCCAGCAACCATCAATCTGGTGGCCATCGCTTCCATCAAGGTGACTGTTTTCGAAACTGTGAAGAAAGTCACTTCCATTGCCATTACCGATGACAGCGAGCACGTCAGCGAGTTCAGCCCGCTTCCGTCCTGCTACATCGGTGAGACTATGACGCTTTCGGCTAGCGTAACTCCTGATGATGCAACGTACAAGAGCGTGCTCTGGTCTTCTGCAGATGAGGATATAGCTGTAATCGACCCGGTTTCCGGCGTTGTTACGGGTGTGTCCCAGGGTGAGGTGAAGATGGTGGCTACTGCCCTCGATGAGGATAAAGTCACGGCTGAATACAGCATCTACATCGACAAGATCATTACCCCTACCGGTATCAGGCTGCTGAATGCTCCTGCTGAGTCCGATGTGTTCTCCGTAGGTGACGGCACTTTCCAGGTGGCTTTCGAAACATATCCTGAAGTTGCAACGAAGTCCCTCATTACCTGGACTTCGAGCGACACTGAGGTGGCCAAGGTTGACGCTAAGGGTCTTGTTACCTTCGTCAAGTA
This sequence comes from Bacteroidales bacterium, assembly GCA_016293535.1. Lineage (GTDB taxonomy): Bacteria > Bacteroidota > Bacteroidia > Bacteroidales > UBA932 > Cryptobacteroides. Next base: position 10,384 of record JAEDEB010000010.1, read on the forward strand.
CGGTCAGGTAGAAATCACGGCAAGCGTGCCGCAGACTGACAACCCGGCCGAGGGATACTCCGAGAAGGTGACTTTCCGCCTCAACATCCCGGCCGGATTCTACCGAGACCATTTTGAGAACGAGAACAATCTACCTTGGGTAATGGCAACCGACGGCGGCATGAGAGAGTGGAAGAGTGTGGAGGACGGTGAAAACTATCTCTCGTTCAAGCCTAACAAGGCCAACGCCAACACCCTCAGGGGTGACATCAAGCGCAGCGGTGTTACCTATCTTTCGAGGAACTATCCTATTCTCTGCGTTCGATTGGACGATGTGAATGACCGTGCCGAGAATTATGCAAGGAACATCACCTTCGACACCAGCGGACAGACCGAGGACGGAACGAAGTTCTCCGGAGGTATAGGCTCGAACAACAACAAGTGGGTCAAGAAGTACAAGTGCTCCGACGGTTCCGCAATCATCGTCTACGACCTTTCTAAGCAGGGCTTCGGCAAGAGTGACGGCACCAACCTCCTTCCTGAGGGAACAGTTGGTTCCTTCACCACCTTCCAGTTCAAGTATGCCGACATCCGCTTCCCGGACAAGAGAGACTATGCGGAAGACCCTGGAGTTACCTACAGGATGTTCTGGTTCCATACCTTCACTTCGGAGGCGGAGCTGACGGCTTACCTCAATTCTTGGTCTTCATCGACGGGAATCAGTTATGAATAATATGCATAAAAAACTGAATCTTGAAGCGCAAGAGCCTCGCTATGAGGCTCCTGCGCTTGACGTTATCAAATTGACTTCAGATGCAAACCTCTGCATCGCAGGCAGCACGGAATCCTTCAACGAGGAAGAGGATTATGAAATCTTTTAGTTATGGAGGATCTTTTATGAAAAGATTTGCGACATTATGTTTGGGAACAACGTTGATTTTCTCGGCAGTATCCTGTGTTGAGAAAAACGATGTTTCTGATTCCCTTCCAGTTTCTGAAAGAATTACGTTCTCTGCCGGACTGGACGGCCTGTCTACAAGGACCTCCCTTGCAGAAGGCAGGAAAGTATATTGGACAGAAGGGGACAGAATAGCTGTCCTCGACAATGTCAATCTCAAGAACAACTGTTTTACAGCCGAAAACATCCAAGGGGCTGCAGCCGACTTCAGCGGAGAAGTTGCAACCAAGGGTGTCGAGTCGTATGTGGCAGTTTATCCATGGACCTCATCTGTTGCCTGGAGCACTGTTGCAAGCAAATATGAGACAGTAATCCCGCATTATCAGAAGGCTGTTGCCGGGGGCTTCGATACGAATCTAAACCTTGCAGTGGCAAAGACTTCAGTTGAAGACATGCATCTTTCGTTCAGAAATATGTGTGCACTTGTGAAGGTGACGGTTCCTACGGTGATGAATGACGTTACGGCTTTGACTCTTATGTCCGGCGAATTCCTGACAGGCCGTGTCCTGTTCTCCTTCGACGAAGCCGGTAATCCTGTTCTTGATCGCGAAACCAGCACTCAGGCAGGTTTCAAGGAGGTTACCCTTGCTGCCGAAAACGGTGCCGCACTTGTGCCCGGCGATTATTATTTCGTGGTACGTCCTTCCTCATCCTCCACTTCGGACTCCGGCGTTCAGCATTCCTTCACCGTAGGTGTGACTACAACCGCAGGTGTTGTTGCTTCAGTCAAGTCCTCTGTCAAAGTGGATGTGGCGGCAAACGATATTATCAATCTGGGTACTCTGTCGCTTGAGAAGGCAGCAGCTTTCCGTGTTACCAATGCTCCTGTTGGTGATTTCCCCGCAGGAGTAGAATCTTTCCAGATTCAGTATGAGGGTAACGGGGACAAGACCGTGACATTCAGCGCCAGAAACAGCAGTATTGCGACTGTGGATGCGAATGGCCTTGTATCCTTTACCGGAACAGAGGGAACAGCTCATATCTTCGCTGTGTGCGACGGTGTAAATTATCCGCTGGTGTTCAACATTACTAAAGGTTATTATGCTGAAGATTTCAAGAGTGAAGCAGGCTGCAAATGGGCACTGAATAGCAGTCACGTCAACCAGGGCGCTTCAATGAACTGGTTTGAGAATGAAGGTGACAGTTATTTGCTGTGTACCCCATACCTCGATGGATCGAAAGGAAGGGCTGACATCCAGAGAAGCAAAGCTACTACCTATCTGACAAGGAAGTATCCTGTCATATGCTTCAGAATCGATGACGTGAATGATAAGAGATATGCAAGGAACATTACCTTGGATACCAGCGGAAAGGTCGAGGACGGTACAACGTTCTCCGGTGGAATAGGCTCGAACAACAACAAGTGGGTCAAGAAGTACAAGTGTTTAGACGGTTCAGCCATCATAGTGTACGACCTTTCCAAGCAGGGCTTCGGCAAGAGTGACGGTACCAACCTCCTCCCTGAGGGAACCGTGGGCTCCTTCACTACCTTCCAGCTCAAGTATGCTGATATCAAGCAGGGAAACGCCTCTTCATTCAGTGCCGAGGAAATCGCTTACAGAATGTTCTGGTTCCGTACTTTCCCGAGTATGGATGCCATGAACGCTTTCCTTGAGGACTGGTCGGCAAATTCAGGAATAACATATACAGAGTAAATGAAACGCACAGTTTTATCAATTGTGGCGGCGCTGTCCGTAATGACTTGCGCCGCGTCGTGCTCGGGTAATCTCAAGGATGGTATGGTGGACCTTACTCCGCCAGAGAAACCGGGAGAAACCGAGGAGTTCGAATACCCTTCGGAGTATGCTCTCAACCATCCTTGCGCCCTTGTGACCTCGGCGGACATAGACAGGGTGAAGAACCAGGTTGCGCTCGCGTCTCCTTCGGATCCGGTCTATGTGTCATATACCAATTTCTGCAAGAGCCCTTATTCCCAGTCCGGCTATACCGCCACTCCGGTGCAGATAATCATCCGTGGGGATGCGACAGGCATAGGAGAGGGCAAGGAAAACTATATCACAATTTCCAAGGATGCTTCCGCCGCGTATCAGCTCGCCCTTCGCTGGAAGATCACCGGTGATACCAAGTATGCGGATGATGCTGTGCGCATACTCAATTCGTGGGCTGACGTGTGCACGAAGATAGATGCGAAAGACAATAACCAGTACCTCTGCGCCGGCTTCCAGGGCTATACCCTCGGCAATGCAGCTGAACTCCTCAGGGATTATGAGGGCTGGAACAGCACTGACCAGAACGACTTCAAATCCTGGCTCAGGACTGTCTGGATTGCAAAGAACGAATGGTTTATCGATACCCACGGCGGCAGCAGCACCTGTAATCTCCACTACTGGTCCAACTGGGAACTTGCAAACCTTGCGTCCATGCTTGCAATAGGAATCTACCTTGAGGACCATGCACTCATCACCAAGGTCTACCGCAATTTCCGGGAGGGCGCCGGAAGCGGGTGCATAAACAACATAGTGCCGTATGACCCTGTCGCAGACCCTGACGGCCACGGAATGCTCGCCCAGAGCATGGAGTCCGGACGAGACCAGGGCCACGGAACCCTCGTTGCCTCGATGTCCGCCGAACTCTGCCAGATGGCGTGGAACATAGGTCTCGACTTCTGGGGAATGGAGGACAACAAGATGCTCGCGATGTTCGAGTATACTGCAAAATACAATGTGAAACCGAACGGGACCTATATCTGCACCTCGATGCCGTTTACCCACTACAGTTATTGTCCTCCGACCTGCGGATGCTCTAACAAGAGTCACGGTGCCGAGCACGAGGTGGTGTCTGATAGCGGCCGCGGAACCATACGTCCTTGCTGGGATCTCATCTATGCCCATTACAGACACGCTGCCAAGATCGATGCGGACAAGCTTTATTATGTGAAGCTCTTTGCCGATCAGCTGAGGTATACGGACGGCGTCCTGACCGGTGACGGCGGCTCCGGAGATTCCCGCTACGGTTCCAACAGTTCGGCCTTCGACCAGATAGGCTGGGGCACTATGATGTATTACAGGGGAGAGTAAACTTGGCGGCAATGCACAGACATCTGATAGCATCAGTACTTGCTTTCCTTCTGTCCCTGTGTTGCTTCGCGCAGTCCACGGACCTGTTTGATCATTGCTGCGGAAATGAGGGCGAGAGGACCTACCTGCGCCTGCCCCGAGGATGCGGCGAGGTCCGGGCTGTGCTCTGGTGCCATCAGAACATGACCGAAGAAGTCCTTTTCCGGGATGCGGAGTTCCGCTCCCGGATGGACTTCCTCGGAGTTGCGATGGCCTTTGTCCAGAGGGGCTCCCAGAACTGGGACGTAGACAGCGGATGTCAGGAGAGATTTGACGCTCTTCTGAAGGACCTGGCTGAAGGGACGGGACATCCGGAACTGGCATCGGCTCCTATCATTCCCTTCGGGCATTCCGCGCAGGCGACCTTCCCCTGGAATTTCGCGGCCTGGAACCCCGACCGTACCCTGTGCATGATATCGTACCACGGTGATGCGCCGCGGACCAACCTCTGCGGCTATGGACGGGCGAATCTCGAATGGGGACGGACCCGCAACATCGACCGCATTCCCGGACTTATGATTATGGGTGAATACGAATGGTGGGAGGCCCGTCTTCTTCCGGCCCTCGCTTTCCGTATGATGTACCCGGACAACAGGGTGTCCTTCCTCTGCGATGCCGGACGGGGACATTTCGACCTTTGCCGCCGTACCCTCGACTATATCGCCCTGTTCATAGAAAAGGCTCTGGCAGATCCGAGACCCGAGGGCGGATGTCTCTATTCGAGATGGTTCCCGGACGGTCACGAGTCTGACGACCCTCACGAGCAGTTCTGGTATCAGGATGAGGAGATGGTGGCTCTCACGAGACAGATTTACAGGGAAAGCGCCGGAAAGAAACGCCAGTGGGTGAGTGCGGAGATAGAGGGAAGACTCATTGAATATCAGCCGGACAGGCATATAAAGATGAATGTCCGTCTGAGCGGTGACTGCTTTGTCCTGAAGCCTGTGTTCGTGGATTCGACGATGACCCGCCGCAGTTGTGCCCACGCGAAAACAAAGCCCAGGGCAGTGCTGATAAGCGGTCCGGCGGAAGAGATTGCTCCGAACACCTTCAAGGTGGACACCGCCTATTTCGGCAGGGACCCGAAACGCCTGTGGACTGGAATCACCATCTGCATCGAGGCTGATGGCGACTCCACATACAAATCAGCCGTCCAGGAACTGAACATCCAGCCGGAGGTACTTGGCAATCTGAATAAATAACAGCTTCAGATCACTTACCCCCTGAACTGGGAAGGAGTCACGCCGAACATTTCCTTGAAATACTTCGTGAAATACTTCTGGGTGTTGAATCCGACCATGTCGGAAACCTCGGAAACCGACAGATTAGGGTCGTCCCGCAGCAGCTGGGCGGCCCTTTTCAGTCTCATGGCCCGGATGAACTCCGATGGGGTCATTCCTGCCAGTGACTGGATCTTGCGGTAAAGGTTCATCCTGTGCATTCCTACGTCAGAGGACAGTTCCTCCACAGAATACTCCGCATTGTCCATGTTCTTTTCGACCGATTCCATTATGCGGGTCATAAGTTTCTGGTCTATGGTGGTGATGGTCACATCCGAAGGTTTTATCTCCTCTTCCCTGGAGAAGGAGGCTATCCTTCTGCGCCTTTCCTCAATCAGGTTTCTGATGCGGGCCTGGAGTATGTCGAGCTTGAATGGTTTGGTCAGATATGCGTCCGCGCCTGTCTCGTAGCCTTCGAGGCGTATGTCCTCCGATGTCCTCGCCGAAAGCAGGATGACAGGGATGTGGGAGGTCTCGATATTGCTCTTGATTGCCTTGGTGACTTCGAATCCGTCCATGTTCGGCATCATCACGTCGCAGATTATCACCTCCGGGTCACAACTCTTCAGCTTTTCCAGGCATATGGCTCCGTCACTGGCGGAGAGTACCTCATATTCGGAGGACAGTTCCCCTACAAGGTATTCCCTGAAGTCCCTGTTGTCATCCACGACCATAATCTGCTTCCTTCCGGCACCATCTCCTGCTGTTCCGGCCTCATTGCAGTTTTCCACGCGCTCCTCTTCCGGCTGGCGCTTCACCTCTTCTTCCACTTTGAGGTCAGTAGGGATGACGAGGGTGAAGGTGGAGCCTTTGCCCACTTCAGAGCTGACACTCACGCTTCCCGAGTGCATCTCAGCGTACTGCTTCACCAGACTCAGTCCTATGCCTGATCCGGCCCTCAGTTCGGTGTTCGAACTTCTGTAGAACCTGTCGAAAACATGCTCCTGTTCCTCTGGAGGAATTCCTATTCCGTTGTCGGAGACCTCCAGTACCATACGCTTCAGTTCATCCTGTGAGAGCCTTATGTGGATAAGCCCGCCATCAGGAGTGAACTTCAAGGCGTTGGAAAGCAGGTTGTTTATCATTTTCTGCATCTGAGTGCTGTCGAATGCCATTATGGGATTGACTGTCTCGTCCTCGAGGGTGAGCTGTATTCCCTTTTTCTGGGCAGCATCGCTGAAGGATTCTCTGATGCTTGCAACGAATTCGGAGATATTGCCGAGGGTAAGGTCCAGTCTCTCTCCTCCCATCTCGAGTTTCCGGAAATCCAGAAGATGGTTCACGAGGGAGAGCAGCTGCTCGGCATTGTTGTGCATAGTGGTCAGTTTCGGCATGATTGCGGTATCCTTCATTTCCTTCATCACGCTTTCCAGCGGCAGCAGTATCAGAGACAGAGGCGTGCGGAGTTCGTGCGATATGTTGGTGAAGAAGCGGAACTTCATCTGGTCCAGTTCCTCCTTCTGCTTGCGCTCTTCCATTTCCCGGTTTTCCCGTATGCGCCTGCGGGCGCGCCTGTCAATTGAAAGTATTATCAGAACCAGGAAGGTGAGTCCGAGAAGGGTGTAGATACAGAGTGCAGCTATGCTTCTGTAGAAAGGAGGACGTATGGTGATGTCAATCCCAGTTTCCTCGCCCCAGTCCGAGCCGTTGTTTGCAGCCTTGACTATGAATCTGTAGTTTCCCGGTTCGAGGTAGGTATATTGGGCTTTCCCGCTTGCCGTCGAGGTCAGGAGATTCCAATCCCTGTCGAAATTCTCGAGTTTGTACAGGTAGGAAGTATGGTTGGGGTTCTGGTAGTTGGTGTTCGAGAATCCGAAGGTGAGGAAGGACTCGTCGTGTCTGAGCACCAGTTTCTCCATGCCGCTTTCCAGAGGCTTTCCTCCTACCATTATGGAGGATATCCTCGGCCTCAGTGCCGATTTCTCCTGATAGAGACTTTCGGGGTCGATTTCACAAATTCCGTGGGCTCCGCCGAACCAGATTTTTCCCTCCGGAGAGCTGAGAACGGATTTCTGGAAGAATGCACCGGAACTTACGCCATCGGATGCGGTGAAACTGGATACGGCAAAGGACAGGGTCCCGTCATCGCGTCTGGATGTCCTGATGCGCGAAACGGTATTGAAGGATGCCGCCCATATATTTCCCCTGTTGTCCTGTGCTATGCTCATGATATTGCCCTCCGGCATTCCTTCGTCGGCATCGATGTATTGGACCGTGCCATCCGTCAGGTCGGTTACTCCGAGCCCCTCGGCGGTTGCAAGCCAGAGCAGGCCGTCCGCCCTGTCGAATATCGCCTGATTGGTCTGTATGTTGGAGTTGTGGCCCGGCAAGTCCGTGATGACCTTGTCTTCCGAAGGTGAATACATATATCTGCCGTTGTCTCCGGACATCAGCAGCCGTCCTTCGCCGCAGTCGCATATATCTCTGATTATCATGTGCTCGGAGAGTTCCGGGTGACTGTCTCTCAGGAGTGTGATGTTTCCGGTGGAAGGGTCAAAGCGACCTGCGCCTCCATAGACTGATATCCAGAATCCGCCATCGCTGTCCTCGAAGAAGGAGCGCACGCAGTTGAGGTTCGGGCGGGATTCGTGGTAGGACATGTCGACGGAGATGTCGGGATGGCGATAGTTTCGTATGCTCCCGTCACGGCCTATTCTGTATGCACCGTTGTAGAAAGTCCCCACCCAGAGGTTGTCGTGCCTGTCCAGATACAGGCTAATGCACAGTTCGTCCCTGAGGCGGGGATAAGGAACGCTCACAGCGCCGCTGCGGGGGTCGTATCTCAGCAGTCCGTGTATCGTTCCGACAAGTATGCACCCGTCCCTGTCCAGAGCCATACACTTGACGCTCTCGTCGTTCATGCTTCCGCTGCTGATGGTGGAGTTGTCTATGGTGCTGATATGGAAGATGTCCCTGTGCCAGTACAGGAGTCCTTCGGAAAGGGTCGCAATCCATACTCCGTCATCGCTGTCGACGAATATCTTGGATATGTCCGTATGGTGGTAAACCTTCTTTCCGTCTGTGAGCTCAAGATAGGGAAAGTGATATTGTTCAAGCTTGCCGGCGCTGAATGTCGAGACTCCGCTGCGGGCGGTGCCGACCCATAGATTGTCGTTGTTGTCCAGTGCTATGGTCGTCAGAAGATCCTTGCTGACGAAGGGTATAGTATATACTTCCTCGAAGTTGTCAGCGTGTACGTCATAGCGGAAAAGGGCCTTGTCGAACATCAGCCAGATGTCTCCTCCGGAAGTTATGTCCATCTCCATTCTGCTGGCCGGACCCGCAGAACTGCCAAGAGGCACTTTCTTGATGGAGATGAAGTCCTTGAGCGAAGGGGAATACTCCGCAAGTATCCCGTTGAGCGACAATATCCACATCCTCTTGCCATGCTCCTTCATAACAACCGGCAGTTCCATTTCAGGAGGGAGCGACAGGCTTTCAGCAGACTGCCTTTCCCTGTCACACACAATCAGCATTCTTCCGTCGGTACAGAGCCACAATCTGCCGTCTGTCCCGATGTTGACGGTCTGTATGCCTTCTCCGTCGATTCCCAGCGCCGAGAGCCGGTCTCCGAGGCTGTATTCGAAACTGCGCGAACTGAGGTCGAACAGCCAGGTGTGATCCCGTGTCGTACACCATATCACGTTCCACAGGGGGTCGTAGCAGGAGAAGTTGAGCCCGCTGTATTCCGTATACGGAATTTCTGAAGCGTCGTATTTGTAGCTGCTGCAGGATGCTCCGTCGTACAGGTTCAGCATGGAGGATGTCTGGATACACATCAGACCGTCCGGGAGCATGGTCATGTTCCTGACATTGTTGTCGGGCAGTCCGCTGCCGGTGTCGAGCATTCTGAAAAGATATTCTCCCTTGTCCGTTGCCCCGCTGGCGCAAAGGGGCAGAATCATCATCAATATGGCTGTCAGGCGTGTCTTCATGCGGTTTTTCAAAACAGACCATAAATTTAGTAATATTCGGGCCATTTACGTTGAGTGTTCCGGCCCATTTGTCCGTTATATTAGGTGAATGCTTGAAAATCCTGAAAGAAATGAAGCGGAATATTTTGCTCCTCCTGCTGCTTGCCCTTCCGATGGTGGCGCAGGCTCAGAGTTTCAAACTCGAATCGCCTGACGGACGTCAGGTGGCCGTCATATCTGCCGAATGCATTGACGGAAAGATGTCAATATCCTATCAGACAAGCTATTGCGGAAGGCCGGTGGTCCTCCCGTCGGCACTCGATGTCAGTTTCGACAACCACGTCTGGGAGAATGCACTGGCAAAGAAGGTCGAAAGGACGGAAAAATGGTTCGACAATCTGGTGCTTGATTCCACCGAGACTTTCAGCCGGGATACGGTATGGCACAACCCGTATGGGGAAAGGTCTACCGTCAGGGATGCCTATAACGGACTTCTGCTTCATTTCGTGAAGAAGGATGCTTCAAAATACCGTCTGGATATAGAACTGAGGGCCTACGACGAGGGCATTGCCCTGCGCTACGTACTCCCTATGCATCCGGATGCAATCTATCACAGGGTACTTGCGGAGAACACGGAGTTCTGTTTTCCGGAGGGGACCATGGCCTGGCATGCCGCCTGGGCCCAGGCGAGCCACAATCTGCTTCCCCTGAAGGACTGGACTGAAGAGGCTGAGAGACCGCTTACCCTGCGGCTGGCGGAAGACCTCTATGCCGCAATTGGCGAGGCCGCCCAGGTGGATTTTCCGCGTGGAAAGTTCAAACTCTCCGATACAAAGGAAAATACTGTTGTCACTGCTCTCAATGACAATGCCACCGACCTTGTGACCCCTTATTCATTCCCATGGAGGGTGATTATGGCAAGCGACAGGCTCGGAGCCCTGCTTGAGAACAATTACATATATCTGAACCTCAACGAGGCTTCGGAGATAGAGGATGAGAGCTGGATCCGTCCGGGCAAGATAATGCGGGAGACCACACTTACAACCGAGAATTCCATAAAGTGCATAGATTTCTGCGCCAGACATGGCATGGACTACATCCTGTACGACTGGAAATGGTATGGGCCTTCCTTCGATTTCAATTCCGATGCCCGCGAGGTCGTGGCTCCGATCGACATGAAGCAGGTTGTGGAATACGGGAAATCCAAGGGCATAGGAGTATGGGTATATGTCAACCAGCACGCGCTCCAGAAGCAGGCCGCGGAAATCTTCCCCGTGTATAAGGAGTGGGGCCTTGCCGGTGTCAAGTTCGGCTTCGTGCAGTTCACGTCCCAGCATTGGGCTGACTGGGTCCATTCCCTCGTGCGCCTTGCAGCCGACAACAATCTGATGGTTAACATACACGACGAGTACCGCCCGGTAGGGTATTCGAGGACTTATCCCAACCTGCTGACCCAGGAGGGCATAAAGGGCAACGAAGAGTTTACTCTGGCGGGTCAGAACACCATTCTTCCCTTTACAAGGATGATTTGCGGAGCGGCCGACTACACTGTCTGCTACTTCGACCCGCGAATCAAGAATACCCATGCCCATCAGCTGACCTTTCCTGTGATGTTCTTCTCCCCATTGCAGACTCTTTACTGGTATGATACTCCGGCAAGAATTCGTGAGGTGCCTGAGCTTGAGTTCTTTGACAATGTTCCTACCGTCTGGGACGAGACCAGGGTGGTGGATGATGCCATAGGGGAGCACGTCGTGATAGCCCGCCGCAGCGGAGATCAGTGGTTTGCAGGGGCCATTACAAACGAAGAGGGCCGCGTATTGCCGGTCGCAACTGACTTCCTTGAAAGCGGCAGGGATTATGTGCTCAGAGCCTATACTGACGATCCTTCTTCCGACTCTCCGACCAAGGTGAAGTGTAGCCGCTGGATAGTCCGCGGAGGCCAAACCCTGAGCTTCAATCTGCTTCCGAAGGGAGGCGCTGCAATGCATTTCATACCTGCAACGAAGTCCGACCTGAAGCAATGTCGCAAATTGAGGAACACCCAGCTGTAACGGATTGCTTTCCCCGACCGGGACGTAGATTTATGATTTCAGGATAATGAAGAATTTTTTGTCAATACCATTTCTGCTGCTGCTTTTTTCCACGGGTGCGTGGTCTCAGTCCATCTATCCCGGTCAGTTCGAAGGCCGGGTGAAATCCGCCGTGCCTACGCTTGCGAAAGCCTTCGACCTAAAGGACATAAGACTGACAGACAGTCGGTTCCGCGAGAATATGAAGCGTGACTCCGTCTGGCTGATGTCAGTGTCTGCAGACCGTCTTCTCCACAGTTTCCGGACTTCTGCAGGAGTCTGGGCCGGACTCGAGGGAGGATATATGACCGTCAGGAAACTGGGCGGCTGGGAATCCCTCGACTGTGAACTTCGCGGACATACGACTGGCCATATTCTCTCCGCTTCCGCCCTGATGTATGCAGCCACCGGGAGCGAATGTTTCAAAATGAAGGGTGACAGCCTTGTCACGGGACTCAGGGCAGTGCAGGAAGCTTACGGGAACGGATACCTCAGCGCTTTCCCCGAGGGCCTCATCGACAGGAACCTGAAAGGACAGAGGGTCTGGGCGCCGTGGTATACCCTTCACAAAATCATGGCCGGTCTCATCGACCAGTATCTTCTTGCCGGCAACGATGAAGCTCTGAAGGCGGCTGTTTCGATGGCAGACTGGGCATACGAAAAACTTAACGGTCTGAGTGAAGATACCCGCAGACTTATGCTCCGGAATGAGTTCGGCGGAATGCCCGAGGCATTCTGGAATCTGTACTCCATCACTTCAGAAGAGCGTTACCGCTTCCTTGCCGAGTGGTTCTTTCACAACGATGTCATAGAGCCGCTCCGCGAAGGACGCGAGGATTTCGGTACAAAGCATACCAATACGTTTATACCCAAGGTGATAGCCCAGGCAAGGGAATATGAGATAACCGGTTCGGCCAGCTCCAGGAAAGTGGCTGAATTCTTCTGGCAGCGTGTGGTCGAAGGCCATACTTTCGCCCCCGGCTGCTGCAGTGACAAGGAACACTTTTTCCCCGCAGAAACGATGGCCTCGCATATTTCCGGCTACACAGGCGAGACCTGTTGTACCTATAATATGCTGAAACTCACGAGGCACTTGTTCTGCTGGAATCCCTCGAACGAAGTGGCGGAATACTATGAGCGCGCCCTTTACAATCACATTCTCGGTCAGCAGGATCCGCAGACAGGCATGGTGTCGTATTTCCTGCCCCTTGCATCCGGTTCCCACAAGGTCTACAGCACTCCGGAGAATTCCTTCTGGTGCTGCGTCGGAAGCGGTTTCGAGAGCCATGCAAAGTATGCGGAATCAATTTATTATCACAACGGGGACTCGCTCTACGTTAACCTTCTGATACCATCCGTGCTCGACTGGAAGGACAAGGGGCTTACCCTTGTGCAGGCAACATCGTTTCCCGAATCGGATATTTCCCGGCTTGAAATACATTGCGACAATCCCGTCGAGGCTTCCATTCTCGTACGTTGTCCGCAATGGTGCAGCGTGCCATCCATCCGGGTAAATGGCCGGCGGATCGGATGCAGGAGCGGAGAATACGTGTCCATCAGGAGAAAATGGAAAGATGAGGACACGATAGAACTGTGCTTCCCAATGAGCTTACGTCTCGAGACCATGGATTCGGATCCGTCCAAGGCGGCCATCTTCTACGGTCCCCTGCTTATGGCGGCGAGACTTGGCACAGATGGATTTGCCGGATGTCAGCCGGATTCGGATCCACGCGAGTACAACGACTATTACAAATATGATTACCGCATACCCGAGGGAATTGACGACAGTCTGAGCCGTGGGGATTTCGATGCCATACGCAGAATCTCTGCACTTGATTTCGAACTGCCGTCCGGACTGGTGCTGTCTCCTTTGTATGATATCCACCGGGAGAGGCACATTGTTTATTGGAACCTTGTTCCCACTTCGCCATTGAATTGATTTTGATATGATTATGAATTTAAGATACGCATTGACAACGGCGGCATTGCTGATGGCTGTCGCTTCATCCGGCATTACGGCATCAGCCCTGGACGGCCGGATAGATATTCCCCTCTTGCCTGAAGATTACCCGAGGATGACTGTAGGAATGGATTCGCCTGAGCAGGTCGCGTCGGTTTCATCCTCCTGTCACCGCAAGGTGGACACTTATGTACTCAGGCATGTGGATGACCCGGAGTGGATTGTGAGCCGTCTTCAGATGTATTGGGACAGTCACGCAGATGTGATATGCATAAAAAGCGAGAAGCTCGATCACGTGGAGGGCAGAGCTCCTGTGCCGACGGTGCGGTATCCTGCCACCCGTGGCACTCAGACGGACTATTCCCGTCCTTCGCTGGAGGATACTCCACCGTATCAGGATTCCCTCGGAATGTGGATGAAGAACAAGATCACGGGAGAGATGGAATGGGCCGACCCACGCGAGACGGGATGCAATGTAGGGGCCATGAACATGACCGTGCTCAATCTGGCCCGTGATGCCGCCTACCTGTGGTGGGCTGAGGGTGACGGGCGTTACGCGAAGTTCGCAGCGGACATCTTCGATACATATATGACAGGTTTGTACTACAGGAAAGCCCCTGTGGACCTTGACCATACCCATCAGCAGACCCTTGTGGGACTCACTTCGTTCGAGGTCATACACGAGGATGCCGTACTCCCGACCACGGCCTGCTACGATTTCCTCCACACTTACCTCGAGAAGACCAGGCCGGAGAAAATTGCAATCTACGACCAAGCCTTCCGCAACTGGGCCGATGTCATAATCGCCGGAGGAGTTCCGCAGAACAACTGGAACCTTATCCAGGCCCGTTTCGTGGCCAATATTGCCATGGTTCTTCCGGAGAATCCGGCCTTCGGGGACGGACGCGGACGCTCGTGGTATCTCAATGAGATATTGAACAATTCCAGCATACGCCAATGGTCGATAGGTAAAATGATCGACTATGGCTTCGACAAGAAAACCGCTCTTTGGAAAGAGTCCCCGGGATATTCGACCATGGTACTCGGAGAATTCGATGAGCTGGCAGACCTTCTGTTCAGGGTAGCGGGCATTGACCTGGTCAAGGAATATCCCATTCTCGACAGGGCGGTGAAGGCTCTTCCTCAGTATCTGCTGCCTTCTGGACTTTCGGTATGCTGGGGTGACGGCCATTATTCGAAACCCGCCTACAGGTTCAAGCGTCTGGAAGCCGTGCCTTACGAAAGATATTCGGAATATCAGTCTCCAGTATTCTGGTCCGAGGGTGTGAGCTGGTTTGCCTCGCGAAACGGATCGGACGCCCGGGATGCCCTTATGATGAGCGTGTGCGGCTCTCAGGGAAACCATATGCATGCGAACGGAATCTCCATGGAACTGTACGGAAAGGGCTATGTGATGGCTCCGGATCTCGGAAGGGGAAGCGGATACACCACTCCTGACTATCTTGAGTTCTACTCCCAGTTCCCTGCACACAATACGGTGTGCGTCGACGGAGTCTCCTCCTACCCCGTGATGGAGTCTCACCATCCGATAACACTTGTGGACTGCTATCCTCAGCCATCCGCCGCAGGCGAGGGCTTTCCCGGGGAAAGCGCTGGCGGAATCAGTTACGGTATCTTCAGTTTCATCGAGCCTGAAACGCAGTCCGACCAGTTGCGCCAGCTAGTCATGGTGAACACACGCCCGGGCGCGGGTTACTATGTGGACATTTTCCGTTCCCGCCGCAAGGATGGCAAGGATAAATTCCACGATTACTTCTACCATAACATAGGTCAGGAATTTTCGCTGAACGTCCCGTTGGAGCCTACTGACGAACTTGCCTTTGCCGGAGCTCATCTGTATGCGTACTCATATCTCTGGGACAAGTCCTGCTGCCGCACGGCGTCAGATATTTCAGGCGTTTTTACGATGCATTGCAAAGACGGCTCGAAGGCGGGAATGAAGATGTGGATGAAGGGTTCTCCGGACAGGACGGTATTCAGGGCCTCTTCACCTGCAATCGATGCCCTTACGCGCACGCCTATGCCGTACGATGTTAAGAATTCCCCGGCCCTGACATTTGTCGCCCGTCAGGACGGTGAGGCATGGACACGGCCGTTCGTTGCTGTCTATCAGCCTTTTGCTGACGGCGATTCCCTGTCCATAGAGAAGGTGGAGTATTTCGGCGAGGGCTATGCAGGAATCAGGGTCGTATTCTCGGACGGCAGCGTTGATTACATATTCTCTTCGGATATGGTCAGGAAGATGAAATATGACGGAATCCGCACGAAGGCTTCCCTTTATGTCGTCTCCTGCGGACAGACAGCAGCCTCGCTGTCCGGTGTCGGGGGTAAGAATTGAATGGAAAAATTTAAACTGTGATAATGAAACCTACACTTGCTTTTCTGGTCGGTGCCGCGCTTCTTGCCGGTGCATGTGCGTCGGGGACCGATTTCTCTGCCGAGACTGCTCTGGATTATTGTATTTCCCAGACAGAACGCTCCCTCGGACAGCTGGCGCCGTACGATTTCGAACAGTCTCCGCGCAACATAGCTCCAGGAGACAGCGTCTGGCATCAGCGTCCCGTGTCCCAGGAACTCTGGACTGAGGGTTTCTGGCCGGGAATACTATGGTATGCATACGAGTACTCCTCAGATGAAAGAATACTCGAGGCGGCCAAGGGCTATACCGAAGCCCTCGGTTTTCTCGGTTCCCTGCCGGCGTATGACCACGATCTCGGGTTCATAATCTTCTGCAGTTATGGCAATGCCTACCGTCTGACCGGGAACCCGCAGTACAGGCAGGTCATACTCGACACCGCCGAGCGTCTTGCAGAACTTTACAATCCTGCGGTAGGCACCATGCTGTCCTGGCCGCGTGAGGTCCCTACCTTCGGGGGACACAATACCATCATGGACAACATGATCAATCTGGAAACCCTTTTCTGGGCTGCGGAGAACGGGGGACGCCATGAATTGCGGGACATCGCGATATCACATGCGGACACTACGATGAAATATCATTTCCGCGAGGACGGAACTTCCTATCACGTGGCTGTTTACGATCCAGAAAGCGGCGATTTTATCCGAGGGTGTACACATCAGGGTTATAGCGACGATTCGATGTGGGCGAGGGGACAGTCCTGGGCCATATACGGATATACTGTATGTTACAGGTATACCGGCGACAGGAAATATCTGGATTTTGCCTGCAAGGTCACGGATGCCTATCTGAAGGATCTTCCGGAGGATATGGTTCCATATTGGGATTTCGACGACCCGTCAATACCGGATGCGCCCCGTGACGCTTCTGCTGCGGCCGTGGTCGCTTCTGCGCTGTTGGAACTCTCACAGTATGTCGATGGGACGAAGGCGGGGGAGTACCGCGACAAGGCTGAACGCATGCTCCAGTCCCTGTACGATAATTACAGATCGGGAGAGCGGAATCCTTCCTTCCTGCTCCATTCGACCGGACACCATCCTGCGGGAAGTGAGATAGACTACTCGATAATCTATGCGGACTATTACTTCATCGAGGCCCTTATGAGGCTGAGAAACCTGTCCGGGACCTCTTCGGAGCGGAACAGGCTTGTGGTTTATCCCGCACCCGAAGGCGTGGAAATGAAGGATGATTTCCGCGTCGAGGTACGTGTCCCAGGTGATGAGTGGCAGCAGGTCCCGACCTATATGGTCAAGGTGGACGAGGTTCGCGATACAAGACACTGTGTCGAGAAGGCTTCCCTTGGATATTTTGATTTCGAGGGGAAGGTTGAAGTCCGCGTGACTTCCCTGAAGGGCAAGGCGGACAGTGTCCGGGTGCGTCCGCTTTCCTATGGCATTGAAGCGGAACTGGACGGCAATACCCTGAGTTTCGATCTCGACCGTCCACGCAATCTTTCCATAGAGGTCAACGGGGATATCTTCCACAATCTCCATCTCTTCGCCAATCCCATCGACAGGACCGTCAGCCCTGAGACCGTTTGCGGGGATGTGATCGAATTCGGCCCCGGTGTCCATACCATACCGGGCGATACCCTGCGTGTCAATTCCGGCCAGACTGTCCATATAGCGGGAGGTGCCGTTGTATTCGGGACAATCGCAGCCATCGATGTCGAGAATGTGAGGATTGTCGGTCGTGGCCGTGTCCATCCTGAAGGTCGTGGAGCCGGTGTGGTGATAAAGCGCTCCCGCAATGTCGAGGTCGAAGGCATCATTTCTACCCAGGTCCCTACCGGTGAATCCGACGGAGTAGTGATTCGCAACGTAAAGGTCATTTCCTCCTACGGATGGGGTGACGGACTGAATGTCTTTGCCAGTCGTAATGTTCTGATGGACGGCTGCTTCTGCCGCAATTCCGATGATTGCACCACCGTTTATGCCACGCGTCTTGGACACAGGGGAGGCTCTTCCGACATCACGATGCAGAACTCCACCCTCTGGGCGGACGTCGCGCATCCCATCATGATAGGGCTGCACGGGGACATTGACCGTAACGAAGTCATCGAAAACCTCGTCTACAGAAATATCGACATCCTTGACCATAAGGAGAAGCAGATTGATTATCAGGGATGTATGGCCATCAACTGCGGCGACAACATACTCGTGCGCAATGTTCTGTTCGAGGACATCAGGGTCGAGGACTTCCGTCAGGGCCAGCTCTTCCATCTGAAGGTATGCTTCAATGACAAGTACTGCAGCGCGCCGGGCAGGGGCATAGACAATGTCACTTTCCGCAACGTAAGCTACAACGGCAGCAATGCCGAGCATTCCGTAATCTGCGGCTACTCTCCCGAAAGAAGGGTAAGCAATGTCCGTTTCGAGAACCTTCTCATCAACGGAGAGCAGATCTGGGACGAAATGCCCGGCAAGCCGAAGTGGTACAAGACTGCCGACATGGCCCGAATCTTCGTGGGACCCAATGCCGACATTCCTGTATTTGTGCAATAAACTCTACCCTCGGAAATCTTATCCATATCTGAAGCAGGTTATTTTCTAAACCAATGATGAAATAAGAAGGGTGGCCTTCGGCTTGCGCCGGGCCACCCTTTTGGGAAAGTCTGTATCGTCTGACTATTTGGCGAGTCTCTTGTAGGTCTCGAGGCGTATCTTGGCGAATTCCTCTGTCTTCTGGAGAAGTTCGTCTGCCTTGTCAGGGAACATCTTGTAGAGGGATGCGAAGCGGACTTCACCCTTGAGGAAGTCCTGGAACTTGCTCCAGTCAGGCTCCTTGCTGTCGAGCGAGAATGGATTGACTCCGGTACCCTCGAGCTCAGGATTGAATCTGTAGAGATGCCAGTATCCGCATTCTACCGCAAGTTTCTCCTCCTTCTGGCTCAGACCCATGCCGGCCTTGAGACCGTGGTTGATACAAGGGGCGTATGCGATGATGAGGGAAGGACCGTTGTATGCCTCTGCTTCGCGGAGAGCCTTGATCAGCTGTGCCGGGTTCGCGCCCATTGCAACCTGTGCCACATATACGTATCCATAGCTCATGGCCATCATTCCGAGGTCTTTCTTGCGTACCTTCTTTCCTGAAGCCGCGAACTTGGCTATGGCACCTGCAGGGGTGGACTTGGATGACTGCCCTCCGGTGTTGGAGTAAACCTCGGTGTCGAGAACAAGGATGTTTACATTTTCGCCGGATGCGAGTACATGGTCGAGTCCGCCGTATCCGATGTCGTAGCTTGCTCCGTCGCCGCCGATTATCCACTGGCTGCGTGCCGGGATGAAGTGCCTGTACTCGAGGAGAGCCTTGCAGGTGTCGCAGCCGCAAGCCTCCATCATAGGAACGAGTTCGTCAGCAACCTCGCGTGTCACTGCCGCGTCCTCCCTGTTCTCAAGCCACTTGGTAAAGAGAGCCTTCATCTCGCTGGAGCAGCAGCTGCAGCTCAGACCTTCTTCCATATACTTGGCAACTGTGGCGCGTGCCCTGTCGGAACCGAGCTTCATTCCGAGACCGAACTCGCAGAAGTCCTCGAAGAGAGAGTTTGCCCATGCAGGACCGTGACCCTGTGCATTGGTGCAATATGGAGAAGCCGGGAAGGATGCTCCGTAGATTGATGAACATCCGGTGGCGTTCGCAATCATCATGTGGTCACCGAAGAGCTGGGTGATGGCCTTTACGTAAGGGGTCTCGCCGCAGCCGGCACAAGCGCCGCTGAACTCGAACAGAGGCTGTGCGAACTGGCTGTTCTTGACATTTGCCTTCTTGTCACCGACTTCCTTGTATCCTACCTTTGAGTTGAGGTAGTTGAAGTTGGCCTGCTCGGCAATCTGGGAGTCGTATGAAACCATCTTGAGAGCCTTGTCCTTGGCGAGGCAGACATCCACGCAGTTGCCGCAACCGGTACAGTCAGCCGGGGATATCTGAATGGTGAACTGGTATTCCTTGAGAACGGCCTTGCCCTGCTGACGCTTGATTGATTCAGGCGCTGCAGCTGACTCTTCAGCAGTCATAAGGAATGGACGGATTGCAGCGTGAGGGCAGGCGTATGCGCAGGTGTTGCACTGTATACACTTCTCGGCATCCCACTCAGGAACCTTCACTGCCACGCCTCGCTTCTCATATGCGGCTGTGCCTGCAGGGATTGTTCCGTCTTCCATACCTACGAATGCGCTTACAGGGAGCTTGTCGCCCTGCTGTGCGTTTACATAGTCGGCGATGTTCTTTACGAATGCCGGTGCCATGCGCTCGCGGTCAGGTATCTCGAATTTGGCGCTGATTTCCTTCCACTCTGCAGGGATTTCCACCTTGACGTACTCGCCACCGCGATCAACGGCTGCGTAGTTCATGTTCACGATGTTCTCACCCTTCTTGCCGTAGCTCTTGAGTATGGCCTTCTTCATATATCCCACGGCCTCGTCGTAAGGGATGATGCCGGTAATCTTGAAGAAAGCGGACTGGAGTATGGTGTTGGTGCGTCCGCCGAGACCTATCTCAGCGGCAATCTTCGTTGCGTTGATGATGTAGAGGCTGATATTCTTCTTTGCGATTACCGCCTTGCAGTGGTCAGGAATCCTCTTGAGTGTCTCTTCCTCATTCCAGAGACTGTTGAGGAGAAGGGTGCCGTTCTCCTTGATGCCTTCGAGCACGTTGTACTTGCTCAGGTATGAAGGAACGTGGCAGGCAACGAAGTCAGGGGTTCCCACGAGATATGGAGCCTTGATAGGAAGGTCGCCGAAGCGCAGGTGGGAGCAGGTATATCCTCCGGACTTCTTGGAGTCGTAGTCGAAGTAGCCCTGTGCGTACTTTGGAGTATGGTCACCGATAATCTTGATGGTGTTCTTGTTCGCTCCGACCGTACCGTCAGAACCCAGGCCGTAGAAGCGGCACTCGGTAGTGCCAGGCTTGACTATGGATATTTCCTCCTTGACAGGAAGGGACTTGAAGGTCACGTCGTCCACGATGCCGATGGTGAAGTCTTCCTTAGGCTCGGCTGCAGCGAGATTGTCGTAAACGGCGACAATCTGTGCAGGGGTGGTGTCCTTCGAAGACAGACCGTAGCGTCCGCCTATGATCTTCGGTGCGCCTTCCACGCCCTGATAGCTTGCCTTGATGTCGATGAAAAGAGGCTCTCCGACGCTTCCCGGCTCCTTGGTGCGGTCAAGAACTGCAATCCTCTTCACACTTGCAGGCATGGCTTTGTGGAAATATTTTGCGGAGAAAGGCCTGTAGAGACGAACGATGACAACTCCGACCTTGCGACCCTGGGCAGCCAGGTAGTCGATGGTCTCCTTGATGGTTTCGGTAACGGAGCCCATAGCGATGATAACATCCTCGGCCTCTGGATCGCCGTAGTAGTCGAACGGACGGTAGCTGCGGCCGCTGAGCTCGCTGATTTCGCCCATATAGCGGGCAACGATGTCAGGTACGGCCTCGTAGAAAGGATTGGCAACCTCGCGTGCCTGGAAATAGACGTCACCGTTCTGTGCAGTGCCCCTGGTTACAGGCGCATCCGGATTGAGGGCCCTGTTGCGGAATGAGGCGAGAGCCTTCTCGCTGATCATAGCCTTGAGGGCAGCCTCGTCGAGGAGTTCGATTTTCTGTATCTCGTGTGAGGTGCGGAATCCGTCGAAGAAATGAAGGAAAGGAACGCTTGCCTTGATGGCTGCGAGATGTGCAACTGCTGCGAGGTCCTCAGCTTCCTGAACCGATGCTGACGCAAGCATTGCAAAGCCTGTCTGACGGCAGGCCATCACGTCCTGATGGTCTCCGAAGATCGAGAGCGCCTCCGTGGCGAGGGCGCGTGCCGATACATGGAATACCGTAGGAAGAAGCTCTCCCGCGATCTTGTACATATTCGGAATCATGAGGAGGAGACCCTGGGAGGCTGTGAAAGTGGTAGTGAGCGCGCCGGCCTGGAGTGAACCGTGCACTGCACCGGCCGCTCCGCCTTCGCTCTGCATCTCAGTGACCTTCACGACCTCTCCGAAGAGGTTTTTCTTTCCCTGTGCCGCCCACTCGTCGACATACTCTGCCATCGTCGAGGAAGGGGTGATAGGGTAGATTGCGGCATGCTCACTGAACAGGTATGCCACGTGAGCCGCAGCGTAGTTTCCATCACAGGTGATGAATTTTTTCTCGTTTGCCATAGATGATAGTGATTGTTTATTTATTGTAGTTTTCGTTCATGTTTCTCTTTTCCGTGCCAGCTTCAGTCATTTTCCGTGAACGGTAACGGCAAGCTTTCACACGGCGTGCAAATTTAATCAAAAATCCGCATTCTGATAAACTAATTCGGCAAAAATGAAAACTTGTCGATTATCCGGAAACATTCCTATCTTTGCGCTCCGGCAAGTTGACACGAAAACCACGATAAGGATTCAAGATGAAGGCATATATATTCCCGGGGCAGGGTGCCCAGTATCCCGGTATGGGAAAGGAACTTTGCGAAAGATCATCCAGGGCCCGCGAACTCTTTGAAAAGGCAGATGAGATACTGGGCTTTGGGCTCAGCGGCATAATGTTCGAGGGCAGCAGCGACGATCTGCTTGCCACGCGGGTGACACAGCCGGCTGTGTTTCTCAATTCCTATGCGGAATTTGTCTGCGGCGGCATGGACTCGCCTGATATGGTTGCCGGTCATTCGCTCGGAGAGTTTACCGCCCTCGCGGCTGCCGGCTCTCTGAATTTCGAAGATGCGCTGAGGCTTGTCAGCATAAGGGCTAATGCGATGCAGAATTGCTGTGAACAGTCTCCGGGAGGAATGGCAGCGATAATAGGCGCGGACTTCGCCCTGATCGAGGCCATATGCTTGGAAATCAGCGCGGAAGCGGGCCTGGGCATAGTGCTTCCCGCCAACTGCAATTCTTCTGTCCAGACAGCGATATCGGGGACCCGCGAGGCCGTATCCCTCGCGTGCGAAAGACTGAAGGCCGCGGGTGCCAGGCGTGCGGTACCCCTTGCGGTAGGTGGCGCATTCCATTCTCCGCTTATGATGCCTGCAAGGGAAGAGCTGGACAGGGCCATTTCCTCAGTCACTTTCAAAGAGCCTCTCTGTCCTGTTTACCAAAACTTTACCGGAGAGCCATCCACCGATCCCGGGGTCATAAAGGCGCGCCTGCTTGACCAGTTGACCGGTGCGGTGCGTTGGACGGACTGTGTGATGAACATGCGAAGGGACGGTGCGGATACTTTCGTCGAGTTCGGTGCCTCAACCCTGATAGGGCTTATACGAAAGACCCTCCCGTCCCTTGACGGCGTCAATCTGGTCTCCACCCTTGACTGAGCGGGATCGACGTTTCGGAGCCGTTGCTGAAGTCCAATCTTCAGAAAGCTATTCGAGGACGTTCCGGAAAGCTATTCGAGTACGTTCCAGACTATATGGTCGCCCGTTCTTGCAACGGCATCATCTCCCAGGACGGCCCCGTCCTTGAACAGGTCGAGTTCGAGTTCGACTGTTGCAGGGTCTTCAAGCGCCTCCCGTACCTTCTCGGTGATGTCGGCCTTCCTGTACCAGTAGTAACGCTCGGCATAGTCTTCTTTCCAGGCCTCCACGGCTCCGAACAGGTAAACCTCTATCTTCCCGTAATCGGTTATCCCGGGAGTCTGGACATAAATCCAGTAAGGACAATCCTCCCTGCCGTTCTCGAAATACTGATAGTCCCTGAAGACTTCGGAGTATCCGTCAAAAGCCTTGTCGTTGAGAAGGTCGTAGTTTCCCGCAAGTCCTGTGACATAAATGCCGCTGTAGGAGAGGTAACTGTCCTTCATACCTTGTTTGTTCAGCGAAATGTCGGTATTGAAGTCAATCGCAATCCACAACGGAGCAAATTCCTTCATCTCCACTTCGGTCTCGAAGATTTCATGCTCCTGCTTTCCAGGTGTCACCGCCACGTTCTTCCTGACTCCGTAGTATACTCCGCCTTCAATGATGCCCTGATTGATGCGGGCGAAAGGGAGTTCGTTTGCGACCGGCACCACAGGCTTTGCGGCAGTGCTCATCTCGGCAATTTCATCTTCCTTGATATCTCCTCCCCCGAGAGGGACCTCGTAGAGCAATTCATCCTTCTCCAATTCGTATATCGTAGGAATCGAGTGAGCCATATCGCTGGTATCCAGGTACATGTCCAGATCCTCGGGATTTATGTTTATGGTGAATATGTCATAGTTTCCGGCGAAATGACTGTGCCTGTAAAAGCGTGAAGGGAACAGGGTGCTGTTGAACCTGTCTGCATCGATCGTTCCCTCCTCGGGCGCGAGTATGAGGGTGTCCAGATGATAGTCCCTTCCCACAGGCATCACGTGGGTGCTCAGAACATCCGTAAATGCGATTTCGACTATGTTGTTGTCAGTACTCTTGACACCTGTTGCAACTCTCTCCCAGTTGTAGTTTATCAGAAGATCGCGACCAATTATTGACGACTTGTCGGAAAACTCGCCGATAAGCTTGTGGTTGCAGGATGCGAGAAAGCAGAGCGCAGCCAGACCTGCAACGGTATATGATATTCTTGTCATATTCGGTTTCATGTTATTTCCTGTTATGATTGTCTCTTCCGATAAGATATACCAGAGTGATGCCGATTTTCGTCGGTCCCACCCACCAGAGCGTGGACTTTCCTTCGGCGTCGGCAGGGGTCACAAACGGACTGTTGTGCCTGCCTTCAGGCTGTTTCCTGTACCAGATTTCGGAGGTACCGTTGCTGATCTCAAGGTAATTCGGGTCTGACGGGTCGAGGGAGTTGTCAATGGTGTTTGTCGTGTACTCGTATCCTTTTCCCACCATGAATCCCAGAGCGACTTCGAAATCGATGTTGAGTCTCTTCGCAACCGGCAGGGAGAATCCGTATGCCACGCCGGCGCCTGCGGACACCTTGCTCTGATATCCGTAGCCTATGAGTTCGTCATAACTGGTGATGGCGGCTGCTTTCGCAAGTTTTCCGGCGAAGAGGAAATCGTAGGTCTGGGCCATTGCGTATGCGCCTATATGGTGTCCCTGAAAGGCCTTTTCGCTTGCGAGGGAACCGAAATATTTGCGGGCTTCGATTTCGAGCGCATGAGTTCTCAGACAGAAATGGGTCTTTCGTGCATTCCACCACGCAAAGTCCACCATTGCTCCAAGAGTCCACCCGTCCTTGAGATAGAACTCGGCTCCTATGTTGGGAACGGTGGCGGCGTCGTAGAGGAGGTTGGTCTTCAGAGCCATCATGAATGGCGGCGCAGGTGCTGCAGGTTCAGGTTCGGGCTCAGGTTCGGGTTCCGGCTCGGGTTCCGGTTCGGGCTCCGGTTCTGCCTTCGCAGCCGCTTCTGCAAGTTTCCTCTCTGCCTGCTGTGCAAGGTACTGAGGCATCTGGTCCTCGGGAACCGGGTACAGGAAAAGATAGAGGGCCACTCCGCTTCGGAGCGACGGGTAGATGTTCTCGTAAAGCCACCTGTAGTCAGGGAGCTTCTTCAGAAGGTTCTGCCGGTGAGTTACGGTGCGCCCGTTTACGGTCTTGATTTCAGGTTCTTCATCGAGAATGCGGAGCACTTCCTCCCTGTTCTGGAGCACTCCGTCCTCAAGATTCTCAACCTTCTGTCTGAAAAGGTCCCAGGCAACACCTCCGGCAACGGCTTCCACCTTCCTGTCCGGAAGAGGGTAGCGGGCTGTCAGGAGCTCCACTATGGAATTTGCACGGTCCTGCGAGAGCTGTCTGTTGTACTCGTATCCTCCCTCAGGCGATGCAGTTGCCTGGATGGAGATTCTCTCGACCTTTCCCTCCTTGATGGCTTTCTCGAGGGAAGCGTAGATGTTGCTGATCTGTTTTCCGTTGTTTCCGAGTTCAGGCTTGATTTCGGAACTTCCAATTTCGAAAACGATGAGGGCGGAATCGCTGGCTACCTTCTCTTCCCGAGGTACCACTGTATCAAGCAACCCGGCAACTGCCGCCGCGGCATTTGCCGGGTCTGTTGCCGTTGGCGTCGCTTCTGTTGTCTGGGCTGCTGAATTGACCGTCAGAACTGACAGGACAGTTGTAAGACACAATGTCAGAATCGGTTTTTTCATAAGTCTTTTGTGTTGAACTATATCAGTGCAAATATATAAAAAACCTTAACTTCGCCGCGAGGACAATCTTAAGTAATCTTCAGAAACTTGAGTTGCTAAAAAGTCCTGCGGCGGGAAATGGCTTTGATATGCAGACATTGACTATGGAATATTCAATCAGGGAGGCGGGTCTGTCGGACATACAGACAATCAGGGATATTGCGGACATCGCGTTTCGTGCAACGTACGCTTCCATCATTTCTCCCGGCCAGATTGATTTTATGCTTGACTGGATGTATTCCGAGGAAACTCTTGCCCGGGAGATGTCATCAGGAGTGAACTACCTGCTGCTCGTGTGTGACGGCAAGGCGGTCGCCTATGTTTCTTTCGGTCC
The DNA here is from genome assembly GCA_016293535.1 of Bacteroidales bacterium. Lineage (GTDB taxonomy): Bacteria > Bacteroidota > Bacteroidia > Bacteroidales > UBA932 > Cryptobacteroides. The sequence goes on from JAEDEB010000010.1 coordinate 36,479, forward strand.
GGAGGACAAGGCTCAGTCCGGTCTCAGCTCTGGAGGTCTTTACCATCTTCATAAGATCTATATACTTCCCGAGTTCCAGTCCCGTGGCTTCGGCAGGGTGCTGTTCGCTGCGGCGGAAGCATGTATGCGTAAACGTGGCGCAGTCGCTTTTGAGTTGAATGTCAACCGCTCCAACCCTGCGCTCGGTTTCTATGAACGTATGGGCATGCACATTTCCCGCAGCGGAGATTTTTATATCGGCAACGGCTTCTTCATGAATGACTACATAATGCGCAAGGAGTTGGGGTGAGTGCAAAAAAAATGAGCTGCGCCGCATCACGCGGGGCATCTCACTAACCACATAATTAATAACACTAAAACTAATAACCAATCAGCTGGTGGCTCGCAAGAACTGTTTGCCTGACCAACCGATGACAAAGGTACGACGAATTTTTTATTTTGCAAATTTTTTAAAAAGAAATTTTGTTAAAAATCTGTTAAGAGTCTGTAAGTATCAGATTTTCAGCATTCTAAGAAATAAAAAATTTTTTAAAAAATTGTACCCCCGTGCGGAATCGAACCGCAACCGTCAGAACCGGAATCTGAAATTCTATCCATTAAACTACAGGGGCGACGGGAGTGCAAAAGTATAAAATTTCTTTGAATATCCCAGTCTCTTTTTCTATTTTTGTATCCCGCGCAGAGACCTCTGGAATGCAGGTTATACGATTAGCCTGAAGTTAACAGTAAACTTCTGCAGCCGGACCGCAACAAGATTATTTATACACAATAGAACCAGATAACCGATGGATAGACGAAGCTTTGTCAAAAAATCCGCGCTCGCCGTCACGGCAGCGACAATCCTTCCACGTAAGGTGTTCGGAAAGATGGGCGGAGACAATTCCTACATCGCACCGAGCGACCAGATTACCCATGGCGTGATAGGCGTAGGCGGAATCGGCCGTTCCCCGAACCATTTTTTCAGCAATGACCGTTGCCGTCTTGTAGCGCTCTGCGACGCCGACGCGAAACATCTCAGTTCTGCCGACGAGGCCGCGAAGAAGCGTTTCGACGTGAATGCGGCCATCTACAGGGACTGGCGCGAACTTGTCCATGACCCCAATGTGGACATAGTCCATATTGCCACCCCTCCTCATTGGCACGGAATAATGTCCCTTGAGGCCATTGCTGCCGGCAAGGACATATTCTGCGAGAAACCTATGACGAGAACGATAGGGGAGAGCCGAAGGGTGATGGAGGCCATTCAGCATCGCGGCAACATCTTCAGGCTCAACACCTGGTTCCGTTTCACGGATACCTTCTACGGACTGGGGACTGAGGTCAAGCCTCTCAAGAAACTTGTCCAAAGCGGTCTTCTTGGCTGGCCTCTCACGGTGAGGATTTCTGGTGCAACTGGATTTACCTGGAAATTCTACTGGACAGGAAAGGAGAATCTGTCTCCGGAGCCGGTTCCTGCAGAGCTTGACTATGACATGTGGCTCGGACCGGCGCCTATGAAACCATACAATCCTCACAGGGTCCATCAGACCTTCCGCGGTTACTGGGATTACGACGGCGGCGGACTCGCGGATATGGGACAGCACTACATCGATCCGGTTCAGTACATACTCGGCAAGGATGACGACTTCCCTGTGAAGGTGGAGGTCGATGCTCCTCAGCAACATCCGGATGCTGTCGGGATATGGAGGAGCATAACCTATACTTATGCTGACGGCTGCCGCATCATACTCGAGGGCGAGGGTTACGAGTCCTCGGGCAAGGTTCCTTATATCGAGGGACCTGAGGGTTGCGTTTACAAGGGTTTCGAGTGCACGATTCCGAATGTCTGGGACATAATCAACGAACTTCCGGACCCGCAGCCGCAGAATACCGACTTCCTGGACTGTGTCCATACCCGCCGCAAATTCGCCCTCGACGAGATCAAGGGCCATCACAGCTGTACGGTGGTGAATATGGGCGTTGTGGCCCTCAGACTCGGTCGCACCCTCCATTTCGATCCGCTCGCCCAGCGCTTTGTGGGCGATGAGGCCGCCAACCTTCTCCTCGACCAGCCTGCGAGGGGAGAGTGGGCGAAGTACCTGTTGTAGAGCTGCGGGTGCAAATGTCTGAATATGAACAAGTCACTCATACAGTAAAATGAAGAAGTTTCTGAACGTCATACTTGTGGCCGCACTTCTGTGTCCTGGCCTCCAAAGTTTTGCCCAGAATGACATACGCCAGAGAAACTCAGGCACCGTGGTTGCGGATGTGCTCGCCGAAATGCCGGCACAGAATGCCTCTGTTCTCGAAAGCAATATGAAAGACCTTGCGGCTTTCGCACCTGAGAGTATCAGGCTTCTTGGGGAAATGCTCGTTCCTGCCGGAAAGGGAGACAACTCAAGGGTAGAGTATGCACTCTCGGCGGTTGCTGCATTTGCCTCTGCGGATGCCGATTCCAGAACAGCTGTCCTCGACGGACTCAAGGCAGCTGCCGCAGCCCAGGCTGATGAATACAACCGCGCCTTCATAGAGTCCCAGATAAGGCTGCTCGGAGTATCCGTGCCGGCAAGGACTATCCCTTCACCGTCACCTATGAAGGCCTCCAGGGTCATCAGGGCTATGAAAAGCTCCGTTCGCTCCTGCAGGGTCCAGGCTCTCGCAAGGGCTGAATCCTACGCGGACGATGCATTCTTTTCGAAACTCATTTCCGCGAAGAGACATCCCGAGGCTGATGCCGACATACTCTATTGGCTCGGAGAACGCAAGGCTGCCTCCTGCATGGACTTCATAATTGACGGTCTTGACGGGGAATATGCCGAGGATGCGGCAATGGCTGCTGCAAAGATAGGCGGTCATGAGGCCGCTGTGGCGCTCTGTGCCCTCCTTGAGGGAGAGAAGGCTTCAGTTGCAGAGTCTGCTCTCAGGTATTTCAACGGCAGTTTTACGGATGAACTTGCGGAAGTTGCAGCCAAGGCCTCTCCAGAAGCCCTCGGCCGCATGCTTTCCATCGCATCCTCCCGTCATATTACTTCGATGTCCTCCTTCGCCTTCGAAAGCGGGAACTATGCCTGTCTTGCCGGAATGGTAACGGCTGAGGACGCTCCGAGGCTTGCCTCCCTTCTCGACTCTGCCTCCGAAAAGGACGTCGAAGCCCTCTCGGCAGCATATATCAAGAGCATATCCTATATGGAGGATGCCTGCCCGGTCGTCATGGATGCGATTGCGGGTGCGAAGAACCCTTCCCGTTTCTACAGGGCCCTCGCTTCCACGGGAAAGGATGAGGCTGTCGACTTCCTCGCCGCCAGATACCGCGCTGGCGAGGCTTCGGCTCTCGATGCTGCCGCGTCTATGAGCGGAAAGAAAGTGCAGCAGCTTCTGCTGGAGGGAGCGGCGACGGACTCCCGCTATGTTCCGAGATATGTCGAGCTGCTCACCGGAGAGAGTTCCAATGAAGTGCTGCTTTGCCGCCGGCTAATCGAAGTCGTTCCGCTTGCAGCAACTGCGGAACAGAAGGAAGCAGTGATATCCGCAATGTCCGGGGTGGCGCTTCCGGACATGCTTGCGGCAGTCGAGAGATTTATGGATGATGCCGAGGTCTCGCATTCTGCGGCTTTGGCAGCCAAGTCGATAATGGCCAGGGGTGATGTCGTGATCGACGCATCCCAGCTCCAAAGGGCTGCGGCCAAGGCCAAGGTCATACTCCTTGCTCACGGAGAAGCTGATGACAAGTATGCTGTCAATGAGATTGACAATATCCTGGCCTCCCACAAGGTCTATCCGAAGAGCGAGCTTACGGAGGAGGAGAAGGCCCTCGGTTTCGAGATGCTTTATGACGGCGGAAATCTGGACAAATGGATAGGCGACAAGGATGGTTACAGGTCGATGAACGGAGTGATCAATGTCACCGCCCATTGGGGCCTGAGTTCCGGCAACCTTTATACGGCAAAGGAATACAGGGATTTCATCTACCGTTTTGAATTCGTATTCCTCGAGCCGGGTGTCAACAACGGAGTCGGCATAAGGACACCGGTAGGCGTCGATGCGGCCTTCGACGGGATGTGCGAATGTCAGATTCTGGACCACGACGATCCTATATACAAGGGTTTGAACGATTATCAGGTCCATGGCTCCGCGTACGGTATCATCCCTGCAAAGAGGGTTGTCCACAGGCCGGTGGGAGAGTGGAACGAGGAGGAGATCGAGGTCCGCGGCATGCACGTCAAGGTGACTCTCAACGGAGAGGTCATACTTGACGGCGATCTCAGCGAGGCCTGCCAGGGCCACAACGTTGCCCCTGACGGAACAGGCTTCAATCCTTATATGACAGACCACCGCAACCATCCCGGTATGTTCAATGAAAAGGGGCATATCAGTTTCTGCGGCCACGGAAGCGGTCTCCAGTTCAGAAACGTCAGAATACTCGAATTATGAGGAAAATGATTCTTTCCATAGCGCTGGCCCTGGTCTTCACCGGGGCCGGTGCCGATAATGTGCGTTACGTCAATCTCTTTATGGGTACGGCGGGAGACCACGGACAGGTCACCCCTGCCGCCCAGCGGCCTTTCGGACTGGTCTCTGTATGCCCCGACAGCACTCCGGGATGGCACGCCGGCTACGACTATGAGGTTCCGGCGGTTTCGGGCATATCAGTCACAAGGGTTTCCGGCACCGGTGGGGACGGGACAGGAGGAAACCTGTCCGTACGTCCGGAGTCAGCCGGATGTCCGCTCAATATTGTCAAGGGCACTGAAAAGGCGGAGCCGGGATATTACTGCACCGCCTTCGACAACGGGGTATTCTTCGAGACCACGGTGACTGGCAATGTCGCCCTCGAACGCTATGCCCTGCCGAAGGGGAAGGATGCACTCTTCCACATAGATTTCAATTCGGCCATTGACCCTCGCCGTTCCGAGTGTTCGTTCCGTCAGCTGGACGAGCGTTCATTCGAGGGATGGTTCAGGTCTTCCACAGTTGCAAACTTCGGCCGGTACACGCTGTATTTCCGTCTGAGCGCAGATGTCCCATTCACCCTTGTCTCCTCCGACGCCACGACCGCCGACATCCGTTTCCCAGAGGGAACAAAGGCGGTGGAGATGAGGATTGCCCTTTCTCCGATAGATGAGGAGACGGCAGGGGAGGAACTCTCACTCGTCTCCGGAAAGTCTTTCCGCGAAATCAGGAAAGAGGCTCTCGCAGCCTGGAAAGCGATACTTTCCCGCGTAAACGTAAAGAGCGGCTCCGAGGAACAGAAGCATCTCTTCTATACCTCCATGTACAGAATGCATCTCAGCCCTATGGACTGTACTTCCCACGACGGACGATACCGCGGGACTGACGGGCTGGTCCACAAGACGGAGGACGGCCACCGCTATTACAGCTGCTGGAGCATGTGGGACACCTTCAGAACCAAGTTTCCAATGTTCTGCGTGACCGACCCGGACAGGATGCCGGACATCTGCTGGTCCCTGACCAAACTCTATGAGAAGGGGAAGAAGAACTGGGCTACGATGAACGAATGCAGCCCTACGGTACGCACGGAGCATTCCCAGATCACCCTTCTGGATGCATGGGAAAAGGGTGTTCGCGGCTTCGATATGGCCGTGGCCTTCCCGGCGATGGAAAAGGAACGCGCCGACGGGCTGGTGAAAGGGTCCCGCCAGGGCTTGACGCGCAACTCGCCGGACCAGCGTATGGAGACCATCTACGATCTGTGGGCGATGGGCAGGATAGCTCAGATTATGGGCGAAGCCGACAAGGCTGAGGCCTACTCCGCCGAAGCTGCTGCATATTTCGAAGAGGTATGGCCTTCCGAGTTCATGAACATAGACGAGAGTTTCTCGCTTATGAGAAAAAACGGTCTGTACCAGGGAACGCGCTGGCAGTACAGATGGGCGATGCCGGTATATATGGACAGGATGATAGCTCTGCACGGACGCGAAAGACTGGTCGCCGAACTTGAGGAATTCTTCGCGCGCAACCTTTTCAATCAGGGCAATGAACCCGATATACAGACCCCGTTCATATTCAATCAACTCGGACGAAACGACCTGACCTGCAAGATAGTGGGGCGGCTTATAACCGACGATTCCATGGTCCATCCCTACGGCGGAAACGCCGAGTATCCGGAACCGTATGTGGGCCGGGCCTTCCGCAACACCGTTGACGGTTACGCGCTTGAGATGGACGAGGATGACGGGACCATGAGCGCCTGGTATATGTTCTGCCAGATGGGCTTCTATCCCCTCTGTGTCGGTACCGACAACTATGAACTCTTCACTCCTCTCTTCGAGCGAACGTCCATTGATTTCAAGGGACACAGGCTTGTTATCCGCAGACGGTGCCCGTATATGGAATGCACCCGTGTGAGGGTGGACGGGAAAGTGCTCGACGGTTTTACAATCTCCCACGCGGAAATGTTTGCTGCAAGGGAAATAATTTTCGAATGACGATGAAGGATACTCTGGAAAGCATTGCGTCCCGTTTTGCCGTCGAAGGCAGGGTGGCGGCTGTGAGCCCTCTCGGGCAGGGCTTCATCAACCGCACTTACTTCGTGACGCTCGAGGGCAGCGATGAACCCGTATACATACTTCAGGCGAAGAACCACCTCGTGTTTCCGGATGTTCCGGCGATGATGGACAATATCGACAGGGTGACACGCCATATAAAGGCAAAGACTGCGGACCCGCTTCGCGAAACGCTAACCATCATCCCTACGCTTGAAGGTTCCCTCTATTACAAGGACGAAGAGGGAAACTATTGGGCCATGTGCCTGTATATCAAGGGGACGGTGAGCCCGGAAAGGGCAGATACACCGGAGCTGGCCTATCAGGGAGGCCTGGGGCTGGGCACTTTCCACAAGCTTGTTTCCGATTTCGACGAACCGCTTGCCGAGGTCATCAGGGGCTTTCACAACATGCGCTTCAGGTTCAGCCAATGGGACGAGTCCCTTGCGGCTGACCGTGCCGGCAGGGTGAAGGACCTTGCCGAGGAGATTTCATGGATAGAGTCCAGACGGGCTCAGATGATGGATTTCCAGGCCAGGATAGAGGACGGGACCCTTCCTCGCCGCGTTTGTCACAATGACACGAAAATCAGCAATTTCCTCTTCGATGCGAACGACGGAAGCCTCGTCTGTGCGATAGACCTCGACACGGTGATGTCGGGAAGCCTTGTGAACGACCTTGGAGATGCGTATCGCGCATATACGAATACCGGTGCGGAGGATGAACCTGATCTGGGCAAGGTCTCCATGAGCATGGATATGTTCAAGGCATATACGGAAGGATATATGTCCGTTATGAAGGATGCTCTTACCGGGCCCGAGAAGGAGAATATTGCTTTCAGTGCGCTGTTCATCACTTTCGAGCAGGTCCTGCGCTTCCTGATGGACTACATCGACGGCGACCGCTACTACCGCATTTCCAGAGCGGATCACAATCTGGTCCGCGCAAGGGCGCAATACAGGCTCCTGACAAGCATGGAGGAGCAGTTCGATGCCATGAAGGCCTTCGTGCGCTCCCTCTGTTGAGAATTACGGATCGGACCTTACTCCAGCACGAGCCCGTCATAGGCGACGTGGTAGCTGGGGTTGTATGCCTGAAGTTCCCTGTCCAGCTGTTCGTGGACGGGGAACAGGTGTGATATGTGGGTGAGGTAGGAATGACGCGCACCCACTCTGTCGAAGAATTCGAGGGCCTCAGGGAGAGAGAAATGGGAATAGTGGGCAGTGTACTTGACACTGTTGACAGTGACATAGTCAAGTCCCTTGAGTTTTTCGAACTCGCAGTCATTGATGTTGTTGAGATCGGTCAGGTAGGCTATGTTACCGAAGCGGTAGCCAAGTACCGACAGCTCGTGAGCCTTGTGATGCCAGCCCTGTATGGGAATTACGGTCACTTTCCTGAGTGCGCGCGGGTCGGACAGGACTTCACTGCCGACATCCTTCCATCCCTTGCCTGATTCCCAGACGAGGTCGGGCTCTATCAGATTGCTGTGTATCTCGAAGGGCTTTGCCCCGTATTCGTCCCCTACGCCTCCTCCTATCAGGTTCATCCTGATGATTGGTGCTCCGGGATACAGTTTTTCTGCGAAGGCATAAGAATAGTCCTTCTTCATAGCGTCTATAACGTACTGCTGGCAGTAGATGTTGACGGGTTTCTTTTCGCACAGGTTGAGGCTCCTCACGTCGTCAAGTCCTCCGGTGTGGTCCTTGTGGTTGTGGGTAAGGAGTATTGCGTCCACGTGACTGACACCCGCGCGCAGCATCTGCGAACGGAAATCCGGTCCGCAGTCTATCAGTATCGTCAGTCCGCCGTATTCCACAAGTGCGGATGAGCGGAATCTTTTGTCACGGCTGTCCCCCGATGTGCAAACCGGGCAGTCGCATCCTATGATTGGGACTCCCTGGGACGTTCCTGTTCCAAGGAAGGTAAGTTTTGCCTTGTCTTCTGTCATAGCCTGACCTTGCATATCTTTCCTACCAGGGATGCGTTGTAGGGACGCGCCACCTGGATGTAATTTTCTGTATAACCGTACATCATTCCCTTCCTGTCGGAAGATTCGAAAAGCACGTTTGCCTCGAGCCCGCTGCATCCGGCGATGAATCCGTCGTTGAGCCTGGAGCAGAGTTCTTCCAGAACTGCGACCCTGTCGGTCTTGACCGAGTCCCTGACCTGGTCCTTCCTTTCAGCGGCAACTGTCCCGGCCCGGCGGGAATAAGGGAAGATATGGATGAAAGCCGGTCTTATCCTTTCCTCGAGGAAACGCCGCGTGGTCTCGAACATCTCATCCGTTTCTCCCGGGAAACCGACTATGACGTCTATCCCGAAGAATACCGGGAGCTTCCCCGGACCCTCCATCGCCCTTCTTATGCTGTCAATCTTGGCTGCGAAAAATTCAGTGTCATATTTCCGGCCCATCTCCTTTAATATATGGTCGCATCCTGACTGGAGTGGAATATGGAAGTGGGGAAGAAACTTGGTCCCCGATGCTATCCACTCTATCATCCCGTCTGTGAGAAGGTTGGGCTCTATGGAGGAAATCCTGTACCTGTCTATGCCTTCTACCTTGTCGAGCGCCCGAATGAGATCGAAGAAGTTTTCTCCCGTGCTGCGTCCGAAATCTCCGGTGTTCACTCCGGTCAGGACTATCTCCCTGATTCCGGATGCCGCAATCTCTTCTGCCTGCCGGACGGCCTCGGATATGGGTATGTTACGGCTTTCTCCGCGTGCATAAGGGACAGTGCAGTAGCTGCAGTAGTTGTTGCAACCGTCCTGAACCTTCAGGAAAGAGCGTGTCCTTTCTCCGCTGCTGTATGCCGGGAACATGCTTCCTCCCTCCTTCATATCCCCGCAGAGTGCTTCAGCCGATGCGGTTTCAGAAAGAATGAAAGGTACCACCGCGTTCTTTTCCGCCGCCCCGAATACCGCTTTGACCCCGTCCAGGGCAAGGATCTCCTCCCTCTTGAGCTGGGCGTAGCAGCCGGTCACCACTATGTCGGCATCCGGACGGAGCCTGTGGAGCTTGCGTATGATATTGCGACATTTCTTGTCCGAATGTTCGGTCACCGAGCAGGTGTTGACGAGAAATACATCCGCCTCTCCGCTCGTCCATGAAGTCGCCTCGCAGCCAGCCCCGTTCAGAGCCCTTTCGTAAGTGGATGTTTCGGCGTAGTTGAGCTTGCAGCCCAGGGTCACGTATGCTATCTTCTTTCCCATTTTCATCGGAACTGATTATCGTCGGACGGTGATGCGGGACCATGCACACACCCCGTCCACAGGCGGACGCCTTTTTGAAACCCTGACCTCCAGATCCTCCAGTTCCGGAATATCCTTTTCTAGGGCTCCGAGTATACGGGCCGCGAGCTGTTCGAGCAGTTTGGACGGCACAGCCATTTCCCTTGCGACTGTCGTGTATATGCGCCCGTAATCCACAGCGTCTGCGAGGTCGTCGCTGGCTGCAGCGGCATCCGCCGGTATGCTAGCCCTTACGTCCACCGTGAAGAGGTTGCCTGCCAGGCGCTCGCTTTCAAGGCAACCGTGGCGGGCGTAGAATTCCATTCCTTCAAGTTCCAGTCTTGCTTTCATCTTTTTCATTTTTCTGTTTCAGCGGCTTCCTGCTTTCCTTCCTACTGCTCGCCGGGACCTATCTCTATCACGGTCTTGGGCTCGGAAGCGGCCTTTTCCTGCTCCCTGAGGTCCAGTTCCTCCCTCTTCTTCTTTCCTGCGAACATCCTCTGAATCATCTCAGCAAAATTGTTGAATTCCTGCTGGAGGGTGAAGCCAATGCCGTTTCTCTGGGAGTTGTCCAGATAGTTGGTATACTGGTCAGCGGAGTGGGAGAAGAGGTTCAGGCGCAGGGCCCCTGACTTGTCGAGCTTTATTTCTATGTCGAGGTCTCCCACTACATTCGAGTTGCTGTTTCCTGTGTTGTACTGGCGGTTGCCTATGTTTCCGTTGACCACAACTCTGTTGTTGAACAGCTGGGTGGAAACGGCGACGTCGAACACGTCATTTCCCTTGAGGTTCTGCTGGTATCGCATATCGAAATCCAAAGGGATGTTGAGTTTCTGGAGAATGTTGTTGAGCTGGTTGGTGAACACGCTGGAAACGCTCGAGTATATGAAACTGGTGTTGGCGCTGTCGTTGACTCCGGACTGCTCATCGGGGAGGAAGTTGTTGGAGACCAGCAGGGAAATGAACTGTTTCTGGACCTTGTCCTCAGTGCTCAGCGCATTCTCCACCTTGGATTTGACGGAAGGCTCGAGGTCAGGGATATTGATGTTGAATCCGAGACTTGGACTGCTGAGCTTGTTGCCGATAAGAAGTCCGCATTCCACGACGCGCCTGGTGTTCACCGAGGTGGTGTCGGAGATCAGGCGGGCGAGCGAGGCCTTGGTTCTGTATGTTGCCTCTATGTCGAGGTCGCTGTCCATGATGTCTCCGTTGAACTTGATGTTGCTGCCCTCCTTGATTTCGAACTCGCGTACCGCAATTCCGAGTGCATTGAAATTGTACTGTCCTCCCGTGAGGGTGTAGTCGCCCTTGAGCCTGAAGATGTCCTGTGCCGGTCTTGACTCTATCTCGAAGGAACCGTTGCCCCTGCCGTTCAGACCGTTGCCCGTTGCCTTGTTGACCTCGAGGAAGGCCTCTACAGAAGGCGTAGCCCTTGCCTTTATGTTTATCGCCAGCTGGCTGTCCGATTTCTTGCGTTTGCCCAGTTCCGCCATCATCTCCTCGTAAGGGTCGATTTCCACGGTCTTCTCCCCTTCCTTGAAAGTCAGGAGTTCGCTGCTGCTGTCCTTCGAGGATGCGCTTGTCGGGATATGGAATTCGCCTCCACCGTTGGCCACGCCGTTGATGTCGAGGGTTATCATCTTGAGAGGACCGTGAATGCGTATGGACCCGTCGCCGGTCAGACGTCCGTAGAATCCGCTCTTGTCGGAGGCTGGTTTGTCGATCAGGACGGAATTGACCGCCGAAACGTTGATGTCGAGGGCTATGTCCTTGAAATGGTCATATTTCACGGCGCCGCTGAGGGTTCCGTGTCCACGTTTGAGGTCGCTCAGGGCCATATTGTCGAAGTACAGGCCGTATTCGTCCATGCGGAAAGGCCCCGTGACCAGATATGGTACATGGGTGTAGT